>JALOQW010000020.1 GCA_025459275.1 Pirellula sp. | reverse complement strand
GACCAGCGTCAGCGCGGAGGAACTCGCGGGGGGGATTTCCACGCGCCGGCCCCGAATGGCTTGCCGAACATCGCCCCAGCTCCAGTCTACCAACCGCCGCTTGAGCGCCCGTTCCAGTACAACGCCTTCATCGCTGGCATCGAGTTGGATACGCTGAAAACCCTCTTTATCCCGTTTGTTCATACCGCTGTTCAAAAGAAACTACAGATATTCCGACGTACCCCGGAGGATGACATGCCGCTACAATACACGAAATTCGCTGAATTGGATCCCGTTCTTACCAGATATCGAGTTTCTGCCATGCACCGTCATTTGCTTACTCTAATCACTGCATTGATGTTGCTCCTGACCAGCCGCGTCGCCGTGGCTCAAGATTCCAAGGAAACGGCTCCGGATTCCGTAATCGCGCAAGACGAGTATCCGGGTACCGAAGACTTCGAAAAAGCCAACCGAATCCGAGTCACATCCACTTCCCGTGAAGCCCTCGCGGAAGTCATTGAGCTATGCCAATCCGCCTTGAAAAAAGGGCTGGATGAAATCGATACGCCCGCTGCCAAGACCATGATCGCAACGACGGCACTGCAGCGAGCCCAAACCACCATCGAAGAAGCTTCCGGGGGGAGAGCTCAAGGCAATCGCATGGCACGCATCGCCAACGAAGCCATGAAGGATCTAGACATCGCCATCGAAGCAGATCCCAAACTCGTCGATGCTCTTATTCTCAAAGGGCGCATCCATGTTCTGCGCACCGAACTGAAGAAAGGGCTTGAAACGCTGGAGCAAGCACAGGCTGCTTTGGAAGAAACCCTCACGGCTTCCAAAGATGACAGCGAGGCGAAAACCAAGCTCTCGGATGTTCTCATGATGAAATCTGTCTTGCGACAAGACGCAGACGAGCGATTGCAAGATCTGATGAAGGCCATCGAAGTCAATCCGGACAACGAACGTGCGGTGCAACAATCGGTAGAAACACTGATCAACCTCGGCCGCTTTGAAGATGCACAAGCCACGATCAAAAAATTCTTGGAGGCGTCGCCTGAAAATGAGTACGCGATCCGCCGCCTGACGATGCTCATGATTCAGGACGAGCAGTTCCAGCCTGCCCTCGAGTTTCTTACTTCAAAGATAGAAGCTTTCCCGAACAACAGCGCACTCTATGGCTTGCGCGGCGCCGTAGCGTTTGCCCAAGCAAGCCAAACTGAAGACAAAGCAGCGTATGAATCCGCGATTGCTGACTGCACGAAGGCAATCGAACTCGACCCGGAGAATCTCGATGCTGTCCTCTCGCGAGCCAAAATTTATCTGGCGAACAAGGATCTCGAGAATGCGAAAAAAGATCTTGAAACTCTTGAGTCCAAGCGGCCCGATATTCCCGACTTGACGCTGCTCCGTATGGACATCGCGATCCAGGAAAAGCGATATGCGGATGCGATCACCGACATGGAACGCCTGGTCCAGGTCAATCCAGAAAACCGCCTCCTGCTGTTGCAGTTGGGGTCGTTCTATCAAATGGACAATCGTCCAAAAAAAGCACTGCGAATTGCGGATCGGCTGATCACCTCCGATCCCGCCGATTGGCAGGCGCTTCGTCTGCGAGGTGACGTCCGATTGGCACTCGGGAACCATGCCGAAGCCATCGAAGACTATGAGTCTGCTATCGAAAACATCCCTGAAGATAACGAGGACTATTCCGGTGTACTCAATAACCTGTCCTGGGTTCTTTCGACCAGCCCCGAAGATTCGGTACGCAACGGAGCGAGAGCCCTAGAGCTAGCCCTCAAGGCATGTGAGCTTACGAAGTACGAGAAGGCGCACATCCTGAGCACTCTCGCTGCCGCGTATGCAGAGTCGCAACAGTTCGATAAAGCCAAGGAGTGGGCCACCAAAGCCGTGGAACTCGGTCGTCAAGAAGGTCACGATCAACTCGAACAACTCGAAAAAGAGCTCAAGAACTACGAGGAAGGCAAGCCCTGGCGCGAGAAGCAAGAAGTGAAGGAAAAACCGGGCAAAGCCGCTCCAGCGGACAGTGGTGTCGATACTTGATTCAGGCCGGTGCCCTAAGCAGCTTTGGTCTGAACCACTCCGACTTCCAAGCCTGCAGGCGTCGCCACGCGAACAAGCTTTCCACCCTCGGACTGCGATGCGAATATCGCAGACCGGCTGTGACTCAGTCTTGGTAGCCACTTCGCGATGACGTCTGCTGCTTCGGTACCATTGTCCCAATGACCGTCGATGATCACCAAATCGCTTGGCAAAACAGTGTGGGCAACACGCATCACACCTGAGATTGGCTCGCCCGGAATCAAATGCGCCTTGGCTCCACGCTCATGCAGTAACCGGTATGCGCCCTTCAGAGTCATGCGAGAAGCTCCAGCCGACTCAAACGGATCGAGAGCCGCATATCTCAGTTGCGGAACTTCCGCCGGCGGCTTGCACAAGGGCAACAAAGTCCGAAGCCTCTCTCCATCCCCGATTCCAATCTCGAGAATCGATCCGACCGGATGGTCGATCGCATAGAGAAAGAGATCTCGATAGGCTGCTGGCTTAGACAGGTAACGCCAATAAAGACGTTGCACCCAACTCACCCGAGCCATGACGTTGCACTCCCTGGTTGAAAAAGAACAAGCCGTGAAAGGTGCCGGGAGTAGCATCCATGCGTTTCCCGTACACCTATTCCGGCAATGATTGGCTGTCGCTGGAGCTTTTTATCCGAGGATACGCATCCATGCGCATCGCCGAATTCTCCAACGGAGCCGAGTCGCAGATCAGGAACGTCCATGTTCCAGTACACCTCCGACATTCCGTAATTTCGGAACTTCGCCCCACCAACCTGAGACAATGTGCGTGCGACCTGCTTGATTTGCCCGAAGTGCTGGTTTCGGCTTTTGCGATACGAATGCTGTCTATGAACGCAGGCTTCGAGTTGCCAAAACTAGGAGAAATGTGCGGGGTAGTGAAACTATGACAATCTAGGAGACCTGTCGCAAAGTAGAAGATGGTGGGAACCGATACCCCTTTAGGTATTTTCCGAACAATCCGGCGCAGTCTCGCTGGTGGATGCATAGAATGGGGTTCCTGGAGCATCGTCATGCAGAGCATGGCTTTCGACGAACCACGTGCATGCCGATTTCGCTCCTCGCCACATGATTTGTCCACCGTATGATCGCACAGAGCTACAGTGCTATGGGCTACAGTGCAATGGCGACTCGCCACAGCGAATCGAACATTCTTCGAGTACGTCAGCGACTCGGCAAGTACCGCATTGAACGCAGAATCGCGCAAGGCGGATTCGCCAACGTCTACCAAGCGCTTGATACCATCGAGGGGGTTCGCGTCGCTCTGAAGATGCCGCACCATTTCAATGTGACGGCGAACATGCTCGACACATTCCAGCGAGAAGCTCGACTCGTCGCCAAGCTGGATCACCCCAACATCCTTCCTTTGAAGGACGCAAGCTTCATCGATGGGCGGTTCGTCATTACCAGTCGCTTGGGTGAGAAAACACTTGCAGACCGACTTCGCAAACGCGTCTCGTTCAAAACCGCACTGGACCTGATTGAGCAGATGATCGCTGCGGTGGCTTATGCGCACCAAAATCGAATCATCCATTGCGACATCAAGCCGGAGAATATGATCCTGCTCCCAGACGGGCGACTTCAGTTGACCGATTTTGGCATTGCCAAAGTTGCTCAACGCACGATCGTCAAAACCATTATCGCGTCGGGCTCAGGAACCGTTGGTTATATGGCTCCAGAGCAAGCCATGGGGCGCCCCAGCGCGCGATCCGATGTGTTCGCGATGGGACTCCTAAGCTATCGGATCCTGGCAGGGACATTGCCCGAATGGCCATACCAATGGCCACCTCGAGGCTACGCAACGCTGAAGCGAAAGGCCCATCCGGATTTGATCGCTATGCTTCGCAAAGCCTTGGAAATGCAACCGAATCGCCGTTACCGAGACGCAGGTGATATGCTGGCTGCATTCAAGCGAGCCAAGCGGCGATGCCTCCGCGCAACGCGTTAGCCATCCTTCAACGACGGCCTCCTCACCGAAAGTCCCGCGAGCGGATATCGACAGGGCCTACAATCGAACTCAGATCTTCGATGCGTCCCACAACCACATGGATTACTCCCTGACGGTTCTCTAACGTGCCATGGACTCGCCAGGCATTCGATCGCTTGCAAATCAGGTAGTGGGATTCCCATGTCGATGGGTGAAGCACGAGATTGATACTCCCCGTCTCATCTTCCATGGTGACGAACGTAATTCCCTTTGCGGTTCCAGGCCGTTGGCGAAGCAGAATCAAACCCGCCACTCGAACGAATTGGCCATCGCGCAAGGCCGGAAGCTCGGATGCGGTTACGACTCCTTGTTTGGTCAACTCACTTCGGAAAAACTGCATAGGGTGCCCACGTAGCGAGACACCGGTCGTTTCGTAATCCGCGATGACCTCTTCCATTGGATGCATACGATTCAAGAATTCTGGAAGCGGTTCGTCCATGTCCGCATCGACTGCGGCTAGCAAGGGCATGTCCACCTGGCTCGCTTCTTGCGACAACGCTTGCCAATAGGCGCTGCGGCGATCCCGCGACAGCGAATTCAGGGCACCGCAGTCCGCGAGTATGCTCAGGATCGATTGCTGCAATCCACACCGGCGGACCAGATCCGATTGATCTCGAAAAAGCCCATCTTTCGACCGCTCGGACACCAATCGCTCTGCATCAAGCTGAGCCAAACCGCGCACGAGCCGCAGTCCAAGCCGCAACGACCATCCAAGCCATGCTTCGCCTGACTTCGGCGCACCTAGTTGTTCCGATGAGGATTCGAGCGTGCAATCCCATTGACTTTGGTTGATGTCGATGGGGAGCACTTCGACACCATGCCGTGCGGCGTCGGAGATCAGCTGCGCCGGAGCATAAAATCCGAGCGGCTGGCTGTTGAGCAGAGCACAACAGAACACGTTCGGATAATGATGCTTGATCCAGCACGATGCGTAGACGAGGAGCGCGAAACTCGCAGCATGAGATTCTGGAAAACCATACTCACCGAAGCCGCGGATCTGGTTGAAGACACGTTCCGCAAAGGCATCGTCCAAGCCATTGGTTCGCATCCCTTCGATCAACTTGCGTTTGAACTGGTCGATGACGCCTGGACGACGCCACGCGGCCATCGCTCGGCGTAGTTGATCGGCTTCCCCGGGGGTGAAGCCTTCGGCCACCACCGCTAGTCTCATTGCTTGTTCCTGGAAGATGGGAACCCCCATGGTCTTTCGCAAGACCGAAGCGATCTCTTCGTTGGGATATTCAGGCTGGATTCCGGTTCGTCGAGCGGTCAAGTACGGATGGACCATGTTTCCTTGAATGGGGCCCGGCCTGACGATGGCTACTTCAATCACCAAATCGTAGAAGCACCGAGGACGCAGCCTCGGAAGCATGCTCATTTGAGCCCGACTCTCGATCTGGAAAACACCCACCGTGTCGGCCGCGCAGATCATGTCGTAGACCTTTGAGTCGGCGGCTGGAATCGTCGCTAGAGTGAGAGGGCGTTGGTAATGATGTTCGATCAAATCGAGACTGCGATGAATGGCGGATAGCATGCCCAAGGCCAGGCAGTCCACTTTGAGGATTCCCAGTTCATCCAAATCATCTTTATCCCACTGGATGATGGTCCGTCCAGGCATTGCGGCATTTTCGATCGGACACAGTTCGCACAACGCTCCTTCGGTCATGACCATCCCCCCTGTGTGTTGGGATAGATGTCGAGGAAATCCACGCAAGGAATCTACCAGGTACAGAAAGCGTTTACCGACCTCCGATTCAGGATCGACCCCCACCTGTTGACAGCGTGTCGCAAGCGACTCGTTCCCACCCCGCCCTTCGATGATTTTGGCGAGACCATCGATATGGTCCTGCGACAATCCGATCGCTTTCGCACACTCGCGTACGGCAGACCGGGTTCGATAGGTCGTAACTGCGGCCGTCATTCCAGCCCGATGGCGACCGTACTTTTCGTAGACATACTGAATCACTTCTTCGCGGCGCTGATGTTCGAAATCGATGTCGATATCGGGCGCTTCGTTCCGTTCCCGGCTGATGAATCGCTCGAAGAGCAGATCGTATTCTTTCGGATCAACGCTTGTCACGCCGAGGCAATAACACACAGCACTGTTCGCAGCCGATCCACGTCCCTGGCAGAGAATTCCCTTGGATCTCGCAAATCGGACGAGATCCCAAACGGTTAAGAAATAGGGCTCGTAACCGAGATCTTCGATCAATCGTATCTCATGTTTGAGCATCTCTACGATCCGTACAGGGACTCCTTTGGGGTACCGTTCTTTTGCACCAGCCCATGTCAATTGCTTGAGATACTCGATCGGTGACATGCCTTCGGGCGACCACTCGCGCGGATACTCGTATCGGAGACTGTCCAATGAGAAATCGATCTGGGATGCAACGCGAGAGGTGTTCTCGATTGCTACAGGGCATTCGCGATATTGATGTCGTATGAACTCCAAGGACTTCAACGCGTGTGTGGCGTTGCGAGGACGGAATCGAGCCACCTCGTCCAGGGTCGTCCCAGTGGCGATCGCACTCAAGCAATCTTGCAACAGCATCCGCTCGGGATGGTGATACAGCACATCGCCCGCAGCCAATAAACCAACCGAAGTGATGCCAGATAGATAATTGAAACGATGGAGCTTGCCCGCATCATCGGCTCCGGCATTCAAGTGGCAGAGCAGGTAACCTCGCTCCCCCATCAACTCGCGAAATTGGTTTAACCATAGACTCCATGGCTTGTCCTCGAGCGGATCGAAGTCGACGCCCGCAGAGCACCATGGGGAGGCCGGCATCACTGTGACTTCAATGGGCATTGGATCCGAGGCCACTCGCTCGTAAGGACCTGTCGGCACTTCTTCTTGACTCAAAATGCGTGAGGATGCCCTGCGTCTGAGTTCGTGGGAGAGTTCGATGTTCGGCAGTCGGGGGATGAGTCCCGCGAGCCAGCGTTGGCAATGGCTAGCGATGTCGTGCCAGGACAGGTCACAAAAGCCTTTCGTGGCTCGCATGCGGCCCAAACTGAGCAGGCGGCATAGATCCCCGTATCCTGCACGATCTCGCGGCCAAACGACGACGGGCGGGCCATCGATGGGATTCAACTCGCACCCGACAATGAACGGCAGATTAGAATCCTTGGCTGCCGTATGGGCTCGCACAATACCCGCCAGAGTATCGCGGTCGGTGACTGCCAAACCGCCGTACCCGAGCTCCAGTGCGCGATCTACCAATTCGTGCGCGTGTGATGCTCCTTCGAGAAAGGAGAAGTTGGATTTGCAATGAAGCTCCACGTATGGTGACATGGAGCTTATTGTACTGGAGGCTCAGTGCCGGGAAGACTTAGTGCCGGGAAGAATCAGTGTTCTTGGCGTCTTGCGAGTTCATCGCGAAGCATCGCTGCAAGCTCATATTGTTCGCTTCGAACAGCTTCTGCCAATCTTTCTTGCAGAGAGGGGCCAACTTCGTATTCTTCGCGGAGCGAGTCTCGAAGTTTTCCTAGCTGTTGAACCATTTCATCTTCGTCGAACTCATCTTCGGCCTCATGTTCCACGAAGACCTCCCGCATTTGCTCGAGTCCTCGGTTGATTTCGGCGATCGCATGTTCCGCATCGGCTTCGTCGAGTGCCGCAAGGGCAGCGGCCTGGGTCCGGTGGAAAAGTACGAAAGGACGATACTGTTCGTGGCTCATGGTCCATTCTTCATCTGGCGAGTGATCTCGGCAGACATCCATCAGAGACAGGGTATGGTCCGCGTCTTCAACAGCTCGATGGTAATGTTGGAGACGTAGCCAAGAGATGCGACGATGGTAATACTGGACAAATTCGCGGTCCGCTTCAAAGCATTGATCTTCGTCCATGACGAAGTCCGCGTTTTGTTTCTCGATCTCCAGCATCCAATCAAGAAAAGTGGGATGCCCCTGAAGGGTTTGCCCATCGGGTCGCCCTTGCGTCTCCATCTGCAGGATGCCTAAATCGACCCGCATCTGGATGACATCGCGCCCGTCGTCTCCTTTGACCAGTCGGACCGATAGGGAGTGTGGATCAAACGCCCAATCCTGAAGGACTTCGTCCAACCCTTTTGAAGAACTCATTGCGACCTTTCTCAATTCTGTCTTGGGCACGCGAGGTCGTGGTGTCATAGAAACAGCTCAACCCGGCAAGGTTCATCTTCATTTCTGGAACCCATCCCGCTCCAAGTACCCATCGGGGTTCATGAAGCCGTGCTAGTATACCACGCGAGGCGGGGGACGAAATCCAATGTGAATCCAGTTGCCGGGAATCCTCCTTTCCATTCCAAGTGTTCGCATTTCAGGCCTGCGAGGCTAGTCCCTGGGCGACAGAATGGAATAGTGATGGGATCGAATTTAACGATTGTAGCTAAGCCCAGGTCGGGGCAACGCGCATAGCCGTCAACGATTCGTTTGCTACAATTCACCCACGCTGCACATCGCCATCCTTGCAGAATTCATCGGCGATTTGGGCAGGAGACGGGACTTTCCGTCAGCAGACGGGACTGACAGGGAATGCAACAGAAGTTATTGCAACATCGACTGGCCAATGGCTTGGTGATCTTAGGCGAGCGGATGCCTTGGCTCGAATCGGCAGCCTTTACCATGATGCTGCCAGGTGGCACTTGCCGCGAGCCCGCAGGTCGAGAAGGGCTTGCAGGTTTGACACTTGAGTTATCTCAACGCGGGGCTGGTGCCCTCTCCAGTCGAGAGATCGTTGAACGTCTTGACTTCCTCGGAGTGGAGCGGTCCAGCCACGTCTCGTCGTTCCACACCACCATGAGCATGGCCTCGATGGCGAGTGTGCTGGAGCCGACACTCGAAGTCGCAGCCTCCATCTTGCAGTCTCCCCATTTTCCAGAGTCAGAATTGGAAGAAGCCAGACAGTCGGCACTCTTGGAACTTGCGTCGATCGATGACGACCCTGCGCAAAAATGCTTTAAAGAACTAAAGCAACTTCGGTTCGGCGATGTGTTCGGAAGATCCGCTTTAGGAAGTTTGGAAGGTTTGGAGTCCGTTGAGCTGGATGAATGCGTTCGTTTCCATGCTGATTTTTGCCGTCCGGGTGGAGCAGTATTGGCGCTAGCTGGCAATTTTGACTGGGACAGGTTGTTATCCGCGATCGAGTCCCTCTTCGGTGCTTGGTCGGGTTCGCCGTCACCGGAGCCAGGACCAGTGGTATCCAAACCGGGGGTCTCCCATCTGCAGCATGACAGTCAACAGACACATATCGCGTTGGCCTACGATTCGGTCCCGTATTGTGACCCAGAGTACTATCGTGGGCGCGGTATCGTGAGCATCTTGAGCGACGGAATGAGTTCTCGATTGTTTACGGAGGTTCGCGAAAAACGTGGACTGGTTTACGCCGTATCGGCGTCATCCCATTCACTCAAGAATTGCGGGAGTGTCCTGTGCTATGCCGGGACGACGTCCAACCGAGCCCAGGAAACACTCGAGGTTACGGTCGACACCATTCGCGCAGTCAGTCAGGGAATCGATCCAGACGAATTGTCTCGACTCAAATCGCGCGTGCAAACGTCGTTGGTAATGGAACAAGAGAGCAGTGCCGCACGCAGTTCTCAGATCGCTTACGACTGGATGACTCTGGGCCGTGTGCCGAGTCGCCAAGAAGTCCTCCAGGAGATTCATGCATTGACTTGCGAATCGCTCGTCCAACACTTTCATAGCCATCCACCTCGCGGGTGGACACTTGTTACCATTGGTCCTGAAGCTTTGGAGTTCTCGCATGCAGTTTCGCCATGAGATCCTGGACAACGGATTGGAAATCGTGGCTGAAATCAATCCGGATGCATTCAGTCAATCACTGGGTTACTTTGTAAGAACTGGCTCGCGCGACGAGGTGCCCGAAATCGCCGGCGTCAGCCACTTTCTCGAACATATGGTTTTCAAAGGGACTCCAACCCGTTCGTCCCTCGACGTGAATCGAATGCTCGATGATCTTGGCTCTCAATCCAACGCCTATACGAGCGAGGAGCAGACCGTCTACTACATGAGTGTCCTGCCAGAGCATCAGCTTTCCGCGCTCGATCTTCTGACAGACTTGATGCGTCCTACACTTCGTAGGGAGGACTTCGATACCGAGAAACAGGTCATCCTGGAAGAGATCGCCATGTACGATGACCAGCCTCCGTACGGTGCCATGGAACGAGCCATGGAAGAGTACTTTGGCGATCATCCATTGGCGACGCGTGTCCTCGGAACACGCCAAACCGTTTCCGACTTGACCGCAGAGGCAATGCGGGCGTACCACGAACAACGATATGCACCGAACAACTTGTGCCTGGTTGCTGCTGGTGCTGTCGACTTTGATGCGCTCGTGAAGGAAACGGCGGTTCGAACGCGTCTTTGGACTTCAGTACAAACCCATCGGAAGCGCCAACCTCCTGTCTTGCGTTCCAGTTCCGTGGAGTTGGTTCATCCACCTGCCACGCAACAATACACACTGGAGTTCTCTCCGGGCCCCGGCATCCAAGATCCCCAGCGATACGTGAACCGCATCCTGGCATCGATCTTAGGCGATGACTCAGGGAGCCGTTTGTTTTGGGAGCTCACCGATAAAGGGCTCGCGGATCTTGCCGTTACGTATACCAGCGAATTCGAGGATTGCGGAATCTTTGGCATTTACCTGGCATGCGCTCCCGAACAACAGAACGAGAACTGGGAGCGAATTCAGTTTGTCCTCGCCGATGCCAAAGCCAATCCCATTACCGAACGCGAGTTGGAACTGGCAAAAAACAAAGTACGTTCAGGAATGATTCTGGCTTCGGAGCGACCGAGCAACCGCTTGTTCTCGGTAGGCAACGGATGGCTGACGCGCCGCAAATACGAGTCCGTCCGAGAAGCAACCGAGAACTATCAGCGGGTTAGCCTCGAGCAAGTCCAATCCGCGTTTGAACAACTCGCTCAGCGCCCGCGTGTGCGAGTCAGCGTAGGCCCTGAATCCGGAAACACCCACTGATGCTCCATCTCGATGCAATCCGCTCCCAGTTTCCTTCGCTCTCTCGATTGCAGGATGACGTGCCACTGGTCTATCTCGATGGGCCCGCTGGAACGCAGGTTCCTATGTCGGTGGCGAACCGCGTCTCCGAAGTGCTGATCCATCACTCAGCCAATCGCTCGGGTCAGTTTGCAACCAGTCGCGAAGTGGACCAGCTGATGGACGAGGCACACACTGCGGCAGCGGATCTGCTGCAAGTTCAAGATCCGCGATCGATCGCCTTCGGTCCCAACATGACAACCTTGACGTTCCAATTCTCGCGAGCCCTCGCGCGGACTTGGAGTCCTGGCGACGAAGTTCTTGTCTCGAGTTTGGATCACGACGCGAACTTCACACCCTGGATCCTGGCTGCGCGCGATGCAGGTGCCACCGTGCACACCATCCCAATCCAGACGTCCGATGCCACACTCTGCATGGATTCTCTTCGCAAACTCCTTTCTGCGAAAACTCGATTGGTTGCTGTCACGGCCGCTTCCAACGCGGTCGGTTCCTTGACCGATATCCGCGAAATCGCTCAGTGCGCTCATGAAGTCGGTGCCGAACTGTTCGTCGATGCTGTGCATTATGCTCCTCATCGACGCATCGATGCGGAAGCGTGGAATTGCGATTTCCTGGTATGCTCGGCCTACAAGTTTTTTGGGCCGCACATCGGCATGCTGTACGGCAAACCTCATCGCATGCAGTCGCTGGTCCCCTACAAACTTCGTCCCGCTCCCGACTCCATACCAGGTCGCTGGATGACGGGCACTCAAAATCATGCTTGCATCGCGGGGGTGACCGCGGCCATCGATTATCTCGCGTCCCTGTCTCGCTTGGATGCCGAGCATCATTCGCGGCGTGCGCGTTTGGATGACAGTTTTTCTCAAATCCAAGAATATGAAACGCTGTTGATCGCTCGCTTGATCGATGGCCTGCGATCGATCGATTCCGTCAAGATCTTCGGAATCGTGGAGGCCGACCGCATGCATGCTCGAGCCCCCACGATCGCCTTTCAGGTTCGTGGCATGGATTCCCTTTCCGTTGCTAAACAACTGGGGCAAAGATCCATATGCGCATGGCATGGGAATTACTACGCGCTGCCGCTGACCGCTGCCCTGGGAACAGAGCCTGAAGGCATGGTCCGGCTGGGATGTATGCACTACAACACGCCAGAAGAAATCGATCGTACGCTAAACGCGATTCAAGAAATTGCTACGCACATACGATAGCGAACCGCTAACGCGTCGCCGCGCCATCAAACAGTCGAGTACTGAAGTACCTTTCGGCCCGATCGCAGAGCATCGTCACGACGACCGAGTCTGGTCCTTCCTCGAGTGCGCACTGCAGAGCCGCTGCTACATTAGCGCCCGTCGAGGATCCTACCAGCAAACCGTATTCCCGATTCAACCTCAGGGTCATCGCAATCGCATCCTGACTCGAAACACGATTTACTCGGTCAATGGATACGCCTTGGAGAAGGGGTGGGACGAAACCGCCAGCGATTCCCTCGATCCAATGGCAGCATGCTTCTTCCCCTGCCAACAAGGCAGCTTCCGCAGGCTCCATCGCGACGATCTTGGTCTCAGGATTGCGGGCTTTCAGTGCTTTCGAGCATCCTGCTAACGTCCCTCCTGTGCCATAACCAGAAACAAAAACGTCGATGGGCCCAGGGACCTGCTGGAGAATTTCCTGGCCCGTCTCGTTCTCGTGATCCATCGCATTGATGGGGTTCTCAAACTGACGGGGTAAAAAATACCGATCGTCGTTTCGAGCCATTTCTTGAGTGATTCCAATGCCCGTTTGGTATCCAGATGCAGAAAACAAAACGAGCTTCGCACCAAAGTGCTCGATCAATTTTCGACGTTCGCCACTTGCCCTTTCCGACATCACAATTGTGACGGCATAACCGCGAGCTGCTCCCAACATGGCAAATGCAATGCCGGTGTTGCCACTCGTGCACTCCAGTATGTTCGAATCGGCATGCAGCAAGCCCCGATTCTCCGCATCGAGGATGATCGTCCTGGCGAGGCGGTCCTTGATGCTACCGCTCGGGTTCAGAAATTCGCACTTTCCCCATATGGTTCTTCCCTCAGGTTCAAAGTGGAGCGGGATCAGCGGCGTGTTCCCAATCAATGACATCAGCGCATCTCCACGCCGTGTCCCAAACTTGGATTCGGATGAGGTTCGTTGAATGATCATGGTGTTAGCTCATAATACTTTCGAGCTGCTTCGTGGTACGGCAAGCCTTGCCAAACAGCAGCCAAGTCTTTTGGAATCAAACCCTTCGTCAATTCCGGCTCGGCGTATACCGCTTCTAAACACTCCTGGACCAGGCGGGATGGAGCGTCCTTGCGAACAACCAGCATGGCAGTGGTCGCCAGTGTCTTGATCGGCTGTTCAACGATACCGCGATAGGCTCCCTTCTCGAGCTCGTACAATCGAAACATCGGTTCGGACATCAGTAACGTCGGAGCTGTTTCGATGGACAGCAATCGATACTCGCCATGAGAAAGCAAGTCCATCATGCCGGACTGACCCGATTTGACGACTGCGATCAAGACGCGACTCGAATCACGCAACGAGGCTTGCGTCCAATCACCGTCAATGACTTCCACATCCTTCTCGGTGATATTGAAGTGCTTCAGCAATCGCAGAGCCGCTTGTCTGGTTCCTGAATCCTTCGCCCCCATAACAATTGACTTGCCGGCGAGCTGTTCGATGCTAAGGATGTCAGAGCTTTTTGGGACAAGAACATGGATTGCCTCGAAGAACAACGGGGCAACCACGGACACTTGATCGGCGCGGATAGTCGACTCTTGCATCAACGCGATATCAGCATGACCATCCATCAGCTGCCGCAAATTTTCGTAGGATCCACCGGTGGACAGGACCGAGGGTTGCGTCCCGCGGCCGGTTTGCATCCGGTCCGATAACTTCCCTGCCACATCAAAGTACATGCCGCCCGGTGCCCCCGATGCGATGGTGATGCTTGAAGGAAGCCTAGAGTCTTGATACCAACGCAGCAACGATCCGCCGAAGAACAGCGCTGCCAACACGATAGCCATGGCTGCGATAAAGATCCGTTGAGCCCAACGTTGCGATAGGCTTGGCTCGGAATGCCGAATCCCTGTCAAGGCTGCCACAAGCGGAATTCCCCCTAACCAAAACCTCAACTTGCGCGGCAGCGAAGGTGGCTTGGCTTCAATGGGATGTCCGTTGTAGAACCGGTCCAAATCGTCGGCCAACTCTTTGGCGCTGGCGTATCGAAGCGAAGGAGATTTCTCGAGACACTTGCTGACAATCGTTTCCAAGTCACCATGAACGTCTGGGCGATAGGAGCGAACACTGGGGGCTGGGCGTTGCATGACGTGGAGCAGAGTTTGCATGACCGTGTCTGCTTGGAAGGGAGGTCTGCCTGACAACAGCGCAAAGAGAATGGCCCCCATCGCGTAAACGTCGGTGGCCACGCCCTGGTCTTCACTTTTGCCCGCCGCCTGTTCCGGTGACATATAGCTCGGGGTTCCCAGCGCAGCTCCCGTCGCCGTAAGCCCTTGCTCGCCACCCATTTGCTTGGCCAAGCCGAAGTCGGTCAAGACAACTTCGTCCTCCATGTCAATCAGGACGTTCGCGGGCTTCAGATCGCGGTGCACCACTCCGTGACTGTGCGCGTAGTCGATCGCTCGCGCTACATCTCGTACATAGCGAACTGCTTCCTTCGGATCCATCGGCCCGTCCGCCAATCGCTTGGACAAGTCGGTGCCTGGAATATAGTCCATAGAAAAGAAGTGATGCCCTGAATTCTCGCCGCAATGGTATACGGTCACGATATTGGGATGGTCGAGCTTGGCAACGCTCCTTGCCTCGCTGTAGAAACGGGACACTTCATCCTGACTGGCCAAGGCACCCGATCGAATCATCTTGATTGCGACCTGACGATTGAGCTGAACTTGGTTTGCCAAGTAAACCACCCCCATGCCACCTCGTCCGAGTACCTTTTCCAAGAGGTATTCGCCGAATCTGCAGGGTAGACTGGCTTGCGTGCTGTCCAGTGACGGGATATCGCTCAAGCTGAAATCGCCTGCACGAATCGGAAGTGTGGCTCGAGCTTCCTCGCGAGTCTTCTCGCTCTTACCTGCAGGCATCGCCTTCAAGTCGATCGTTACATCGTTCGGATCATAGGGCGTCTCGGGTGAGGAGGGGCCGACCTGCGAATCGGCAAGCGTGGGACCTGCCATTCGCTCGATCCAATCCGCTGCATCCAGCAAAGAACTTAGCTGATCAGCAAGTTCCGGATGCTCCTTTAGAAACGCCTCTCGATCGACCAACTCTCCCTGGTCATGACGCTTGAGAAAAGCGAGGAGAGCGCGGTCCAGCTGCAACTCCGGTTCCTGCTCTTCATTTTCGGCCATGCCAGGACGCTCTCCGCTCGCGATGACGACGCACTTGCTGTTCAGTGGGATATTGTAGAGTCCCTACTTGCGATCCGATACCGAAAACTTCTCAGAGAGTGCCCGCGTGGTGGGCGTATCGGCTTCTGCAAAAAACGTATCGCGAGGGCCCGCAAACAACAGCTTTCCTCCCTCAGGGCCTGCCCCCGGCCCTAATTCGACAACGTAGTCCGCAGCGCGAATGACTTGTTCGTTGTGCTCTACCAGCAGCAGCGTGTTCCCGCGATCGATCAACAAGTTCACGCATCCAAGCAGCCGGTCAACATCGGCAAAGTGGAGGCCGGTTGTGGGTTCATCCATGACGATCATGTGATTGCTTCGATCCTGGAGATGCGAGGCGAGTTTCAATCGCATGGCCTCCCCTGCCGACAAAGCAGAAAGGGATTGGCCTAGTGGTAGGTAGCCCAGTCCAATGTCGATCAGCGATTGAAGCCGTTGCTGGACTTTCGACTCCCCACGGAAAAAAGCCTGAGCCGCCGAAACGCTCATGGCCAACACCTTTGCAATGGAACAGTCCCGATAACGAACCTGCAAGATCTCGGGCCGGAACCGCGCACCGCGACAGTGGGTGCACTCCATCCGTATATCAGCCATGAACTGCATGTCGACTACCGTGAAGCCTAAGCCTTCGCACTCAGGACAGCGGCCTGCAGCACTGTTGAAACTGAAATGGCTTTCGGTCAATCCTCGACCTCGAGCATCCGGCAGTGCTCCGAAAACGGCGCGGATTTCATCCATCGCTTTGGTAAACGTCGCTGGTGTGGAGCGAATCGATTTCGCGATGGGACTCTGATCGATGGCTACGCAACCATCGATCTCTGAACTGAGAGACAGTCGAGAATAGGGTAAGCCTTTCTCGGGATCATTGCCTAGGCTCTGCATCATTGCAGGTACCAATGTATCCATCACCAGGGAGCTCTTCCCACTTCCGCTCACACCGACGACAACCGTCAAGGCGTGTACCGGAAACTGAAACGTTTCGCCCTTTAAGTTCCGACCCTTCGCTCCTTCAAGGCGCACATAACTTCGTCCCAGCCTGCGGGGTGTCGAGTCAATGACGTTCTCTTGAAATAGTCTCTTGGCTGTTAATGTCCCCGATCGTTTCCATGCTTTTGGGGATCCGGCAAAACAGATGCTCCCCCCCAACTCTCCCGCTCCAGGGCCAACCTCAAGCACATGATCGGCGCGAAACAACAGATAAGGCTCATGCTCGATCAATAACACGGTGTTGCCCCGCTCGACAAGTTGTTCGATCGCCGTCGCCACTCGCGCTGTATCGCAGGGATGCAGCCCCACTGTCGGTTCGTCGAGCACATACAACATGTCGACAAGGTCCGATCCCAATAACGTCGTCAACTGCACTCTCTGGGCTTCGCCACCACTGAGCGTATGCATGGTCCGGTTGAGCGAAAGATAGCCCAAGCCGACTTCCTCCAGAAACTGCAAACGCGATTCCACCTCTCGAAGTGCCGTCCGCAAAGCGATAGGGTCCTCAACCACTTCCTCGCTCATCTTCTCCTTCATGGACTCGATAGCCATCCTCAAGGCAGATACCTCCTGGTCGCACCAATCCGAAAAATGCCGCCCCCCATACTGATAAGCGAGCGCGTCCGGGGACAGCCTTGCTCCTTTGCATTCGGGACACTGCGAGTAGGTCCGCCAGCGCGCGAGAAACGCGCGGACATGCATCTTGTATTTTTTCCTCTCGAGCCACGCAAAAAAACCGTCGAGCCCCCCAAAGTCACGTTCCGGGACCCCATGCTGGATGATGGACCAATGGGCTGCAGTCAACCTTGAGACCGGGATGTCGACAGGTAGTTCATAATCGCGAGCCAGTGAGAGCAATTCCTCCAACTCGTGCGAATACGATGGGGTGCGCCATGGCCCGATCGCTCCCTCCCGAAGCGAAAGACCACGATCTGGAATCACTTTGTCTAAGTCGATCGAGGAAGTCTCTCCGAACCCAGCGCACGATGGACACGCTCCAATCGGACTATTGAAGTTGAAGAGACGCGGTTCCGCCGATGAATAGCTGATGCGACACGACTCGCAACGCAGCTCTTTCGCAAAACGATACTCTCGAAAGCTCCGATCATCGATTTCGCGAACCGAACCTGTGAATGGGGCGTCCGTCCCCTCGACGACGACAACGAGTCCATGCTCCGATTGTTCGAATGCGAGTTCCAGGGACGAACCAAGATTCGAAGTCCTTACGCTTGCGCCGACGCGAAAACGTTCAACGACCACAAGCCCTACACCGCGAGCGGGAATCTTGGATGCCCATGAGCTGCGATCTCCCCCGAGCTCGATCAGCGTCTTGCCAAGGACAACGCGCACGAATCCAGCCGACTGCAAATCGAAGAGCTGTGCGGAAAGGTCTGACTTGTTCCTCCACTCGAACTCAAATCCAAGCATGGCTCGAGCTTCCGGAAGCTCCGACAAAAACATCGCCACCGACTGAGGTGTATGCCTGACAATCGGTTCACCACAGCTTCGACAATGAAGCTCTGCGATGAGAGAAAACAAGATCCGCATCGGTTCCAGAAGCTCGCTCGCTGTGCCTACGGTGCTGCGATTGTTTCGAGTGCGATCACCACGCGTGACGGCCAGCGAAGGAGGGAGATGATTCAGCGAATGAAAACGCGGCTTCTCAATGCGAGCCAAGAACTGACGCGTATAAGCTGAGAAGCTTTCGATGTACCGACGTTGCCCTTCGGCATAGAGAGTATCCAGCGCAAGCGATGTCTTACCGCTTCCACTCACTCCGCAAACCACCGTTAAGCGGTGCAGCGGGATGTCGACATCGATGTTGCGAAGATTGTTTTCCGAACCCCCTCGGAGTTCGATCCAGCGAGGTGTAGCCATGCCGAATGATTGTGTCAACAAAATCAAATTCGGCTACGTCTCTTGTCGCGCCTGAATCGCTTCTCGAACTAGAGGAGATCACCCGAAGTCCAAAAGACGTAACGACACAGGGCCACCAACCAGCCTCCAGTGAGGATCGCAACGCTCGCCCATGCTGCCCAAACCCAAAATTGGGTTGAAATTAGCGAACTAGGTTCGCGACGCTCTGGGCTGGTCCATTGGGCAACGCAACGCTCTCGCTCTGATGCATCTTCCAGCAGAAGGGAATGGCTTAGCTCAAGTAGCCCGTACTGAATGGAAAACTCCAAGAGTCCGTACAGCACGCGCCGGCGTCCAGAAGCGGTAATCCCCATGGCTTCAAAACACCAAATCTGGCGACCATACATCAAGTCATCTTCATCAATACAGACGACCGGGCGAAGATTCTCGACTCGAGATTGCTCCGGACAGAAATCGCGACTCGCCACTGCACGGATTGCATGATCTGAGACCGCTTGCCAAACTTGCCGAGATAGATGAGCTGGATCTGCTTCAGGGGTCATAGTACGAGTCCTTCGTTGGCCAAGGGCGTATCATCCGCCGCCGACGTTCCGGAAGAAAGGATTTCCGCGCATTGAACGTTTGAGGAATTTTATCGCTACTCCAAGGGGAAAGTCAGTGCCAGAATGGGACGGGAACGTCAATTTTGTAAAATTCGCACGAATTCTTTTCCATTAGGAAAATACCGAAGCTCGGCCCAATCCATCACACAATTCGACCTGCAGAGGAACTGACGTGTTCGAACGCAAGAGCCTGAAATGGCCGATCCTGCTGGCGATCTTCATGATCGTGGTCCTAGTAGGCCTCACCGTCGGTTGGATTCTGATCAATGTCTTCAACGCGATCTACGTCCCTACCCAAAACCGCAGTATTTATTGGGTTTTGTTGAGCGTAGGCTCGATCATGTTCGCCTTCATTCTGATCGGAATCATTCTGTACCTGATCTGGATCATCCAGAACATCAATCTCAATCGTCGGCAAAGCAACTTCATCGATGCCGTCACGCACGAACTCAAAACACCCATCGCTTCGCTCAAGCTCTATCTGCAAACCTTGCATCGACACCCAGTGGAGGGGGAAAAAAGGATCGAGTTCTACCGCACGATGATGGAGGATGTGGATCGTCTTGAACGTCTGATCAACCAACTTCTGGATGTGGCTCGGCTTCAGCAGAAGCAAACCGATGCAAGCCCCCCAGAGTGGGTCGCTCTCGATGACGTGATTCAGCACTACGCGCAACAGCTTCAGGAGCAACATGAGCTGGAAGCCGATCAGATGCAGATCCGGGTCGTCCCGTGCGAAGTCTTGGCATACAAAGTCGACGCGGAAATTTTGGTTCGCAACCTCTTGGAGAATGCCATCAAGTATGCGGGTTCCCCTCCTTTGGTGGAGATTGATTTGCAGTTCGCGGACGACTCGGCTACGCTTGCAGTGACAGACAATGGCTTGGGGGTCCCTCGGCATTTGCGTCGAAAAATTTTTCAACGCTTCTATCGATTGGGTGACGAACTCGAGCGAAAGCAGCCGGGTACGGGGCTTGGTTTGTTTTTAGTCCGTTCCATTGTTCAGCGACTCAAGGGCCATGTTCGCGTCGTGGATGTACCGAAACAGTCTGGCTCACGATTCGTTGTCACACTTCCCAATGCGCGTTTGCGAAAGCGCGGCGCAGCAAACGACCATTGATTGGTAGGCGATGATGCCCGGTGAGAACGATTCAGACAGTCCTACATCCGTCCCCCCACCGACTGCAGCGACTTCGCATCCAAATGACGGATACTCGATTGGTTTCGACGATCCGCTCTTCGCCGCACCATCGGTCACAAGGTCCGCGATGCGTTATCTACTCGGAGCGGAAATCGCCCGCGGTGGCATGGGGGCAGTGTATGTGGCCAAGGACACCGTATTGAACCGCGAAATCGCAGTAAAAGTGCTCCTGGAAAAGCAAACGGCGGGATCCGGGTCTGCCTCGACTCGGCGATTTCAAGACGAAGCGCAGATCACCGGGCAGCTTCAGCACCCGGGCATTCCTCCAGTGCACGATATCGGTGTCTTACACGACGGGCGTCCGTTCCTCGCAATGAAGCT
>JALOQW010000249.1 GCA_025459275.1 Pirellula sp. | reverse complement strand
CTGGTTCCAAGCACCGATGACCCAATCGCGGTACAGGATCATTTGCGGAATCGGAAAATCGCTGTTGTCTCCAGCGGTATCGGAATAGCGGACTACATCGAGCCAATGCCTACCCCATCGTTCACCATACTGTCTCGAGTTCAGCATCAAGTCGATCGCTTGCTCGTAGGCGGCTTGCGATGGATCGGCCGCGAAGGCTTCCACCGCTTCAGGTGAAGGTGGAAGCCCCAGCAGATCGTAACTCGCGCGTCGCAACAAGGAGCGAGGATCCGCATCCGTCGCAGGTTCCAATCCTTGTGCGTTCATCGACGCCAACACGAAGGCATCAATATCATTAGCGCACCACGCAGCATTATCCACCGAAGGTGCGCTAGGCTTCTGTATGGGACGCAACGACCAAAACTCGCGAGCTGTTCCCCAGTCGATCGAATCCGATGCGCTACGTCGAGTGGTATTGCCTTCCACGCGCGGATCGACCGCTCCGGTTGCAACCCATTCGATAAGATCCTTGATCTGTTCTTGGCTCAGTCGATCGTCGGGAGGCATTTTCCACGCATCGTGATTTTGCTCGATCGCAAGGACAAGCAAACTACGATCCGGGGATCCTGGAACGATAATCGGAACTCCGGAATCCCCTCCCTGTTGCCAACCTGCAGCCGAATCCAGCAGCAAGCCACCTCCCAATTCCGATGCTTCCTGGCTGTGACAAGCATAGCAATGGTCAATCAGAATCGGACGAATCCGCTTTTCAAAAAACGCAATCGATTCCGTTGCCTCCGTGCTCTTCAGATCGATCGAAGGGGATTCGACGAGATCCCCCTTTCCTTGCCATAGTTCGATTCCTGAGATATTGGCATCACCTCCCGTTGCGTGAATGCGGATCCGCCCGTCGATAGCATCGGCTTCGTACGGCCCCAGTCGCTTCCAGGCTCCTGCAATCCCACTTTCAATATCGGGCTCGACCGTCACTCCTTGAATCGCAAGCTGGAACTTCGCAGACTGGTTATCCTCCCAGATATACAAAACGACTTGATAGGCTCCCGGCTCCATCACTTCCAGCTCGATCGACAGATCCCGGCCCCAGCGGCTTGAACGGATCATCGAGTTCCAATCGCCGCGCAGCGGTGGCTGAAGATCGATGACCTTATTTTCCATGCGCTGGCCGTTGCACTTCCATTGCGTCGACGCATCACCATCCCATCGACGACCATCGATCACCACTTCCGGACCATTCAGGTTGATCCCTCGGACCCAACGCGGCGGTTCTGCGTGGGCATGGTTGCCGCAGCACAACAGGATGGAAAACAGGATGATCCGGCGTAACGTTGGGTTCATGACTCCATCATACTTTGAATCGCGGTTGAGGAAGCTGAGCAATCGTTTCCAGGAGCTGACTGTCGGACCAGTCCGACCGTCGAGTCGCGATGCCTCGGTAGATTTTGAGGCCTTGCTTGCGGGCTTGGATCTCTCGTCGCGAACGAAACTCGGGTTCGTCCGGCCATTCGCTTGAAATTGGTTCCCATTCGAACACTTGCTCAAGAACGGTGTTCATATAATTCCAATAAGCAGCTCGATCTGTTTGCACGAAGAGCCTGCCTCGATCCTTTAGTCTTCGATGGATAAGGTAAAGAAAGTCCGGGGTCAACATCCGCCGCGATTCCATGCGAGGATCGGCATAAGGCTGGGGATGGTAAATATGAATCTCCGACCACGCCTGGTCACTCGAAAAATCATGGAGCAACCTCCAACCATCGATTGCCAAGAACCGTGTATTGGCCAACCCCCGTTGATTGGCCCGTCGCGTGGCATAGCGGATCACGGTGGGAAGGGAATCAATAGCCACATGATTCCAGTCAGGCCTGCTCACTCCGGACGCCAAAGTAAAGCGACCGTTGCCACAGCCAATATCAAGGCACAGAGGCGCATCCCTTCCAAAAACTGCAGACCAGTCGATCGGACCAGCTTCCGGCAAGCGTTTGATCGCCGTATGAGCCCACGACTCTTTTGGAAGAATCACTCCGGGAATCGGTATCCCGAACTCGTATTCAACTTGCCCGGGCGCTAACGCAGGGGCCGTCACACGATTAGCTTTTTTCACGATTGGTCTCCAGAGCATACTGGGCGAGGTACTGCTGACCTTTTTCTACATAATGTTGCCAACCGCGTTCAATCATTTGTTTCTCTCGATCACCCGCTTCGCGAATGACTTTGGCGGGCATTCCCATCACCAGTGAATTTGGCGGAATAACTTTGCCTTCGGTCACCAGTGCCCCAGCGGCGATGACCGAGCCGCGGCCGATCACTGCTCCATTGAGTATGGTCGCTCGAATCCCAATCAAGCATTCGGACTCTACGGTCGCGCCATGCACGATGGCACCGTGACCGATGGTGACGCGTTCTCCCACGATGCAGGGGAAACCAGGGTCCGCATGCAAACAGGCCAAATCCTGAATGTTGGATTCGTCTCCAATATCGATTCGCTCGACGTCCCCTCGAAGCACGGCCCCAAACAACACGGTGCAGTTCCTTCCAAGATGAACTTCTCCCCGTACCGTAGCGGTTGGAGCGATGAAGCAATTGGGCCCAACGATGTCTTTGCGATGCGCGAGATCCATAACCCCGAGTATGCCCTATCTGACCAATAACGAAATCGAATATTCGGAATATAGCATTTCTCCGAACCCGGTTTCGAGGAGCCTTCAAGATCCGCTCGAAATCACCCAAGGTTCCGCCGTGTTCAGTCGTTGACAAAGAGTTGAAGGATAGCTGTTGGTTCCTCGAAATGAAGTAATGCCACCTCCATGAGTATGGAATCCGAAGAAACTCAGTCGTCGCGCTCCGTGCGGTGGGACATCTTAGGAGTCTTCCTCTTCGGTGCAGCGATACTGTTGTGGATATCACTCCTCTCGTACGACCCTGCGGATGATATCAGCCGAGTGTTCGGATCGGCCCATTCCACTGCCGCGCAACCTATCGACCCATCTGGCATCCCCAACGTTTCGAACGTCGACAGCCACTCGAGCACGTGGTATGCACCCAAGGCGTTTCCGGTCAACGAAAAAATTCAAAACGCATGTGGCACGCTCGGTGCAATCGTTTCCCAGGCGTTGCTTCAGGGGACCGGCATAGGTGCCTTCCTGATCGCGATCCTCATGGCTCTGTCGGGCGTGGTTTGCTTCCGGCAAAGACCTTGGGCATCTCCGCTAGGCCGCAGCCTCGGTTGGAGTTTGGTTTTGATTGCCGTTTGCACCATCCCAGGACGCCTGGGAGTCCACCCGCCGCTATCCGTCCCGATCGGCGGTGGGGGATACCTAGGCGCCTTGGTCAATTTATGGATGGATCAGCATGTGGCCCACGCGGGGGGAGTCGTGGTGGTCTTGATTGCGCTCGCTTGCGGATTGCTCTTGAGTACCGAATACGCCATTCTTCGATACTTTGGCTATGCAGCGACGGGCAGCGTCATTGCAGCCAAGTACTTTGGAATCCCCAAGTGGACATGGCGCCGCCACCGAGAGCTTACCTCTGGTACTTTCTCCCCAACCCGATCCGATTTGCCGGCATCGTTGACTCTTCGGCAGAACCCCGCTTCGATTAGTGCCCCCATCGAACCCGAGGGGATCGCTCGCTTTGGCGAACCGCGCGCACCGTTCGCCGCAGGGAACCCCGCAGTCTCGAAAGGAACCGACACCTCGAAAATCACTTCCGAACTCGCCCCTGATGATGCGATGGAAAAGGAAACGGATGATGGCCCCGCCATCCGCATCGGTCGTCGCAACAATGCCACCGTCTCCACTACCGATCTGGCGGGACAAAGCAAGCCGATCAGCCGCACCGACTTGATCACTCCGAAGCCAAGAGCAACGCCTGCGATCCAGAACGAGTCCCTCGAGAATGACCTGGACGAAGAGGAGTACGA
This sequence comes from Pirellula sp., assembly GCA_025459275.1. Classification (GTDB taxonomy): domain Bacteria; phylum Planctomycetota; class Planctomycetia; order Pirellulales; family Pirellulaceae; genus JBKCUI01. Next base: position 2,940 of record JALOQW010000249.1, on the reverse strand, counting down.
AGACGAGATCGAGGAAGATGAAAGCGTCGAACAAAAGTCCGACGCTTTCTACGAGGCCGATTCCGATGACGAATCCGAGGATTTCGAATTCGAGGAAGAGTCGGAAGATGAGGAGATTCCGGCTGCAGGTCGACTTCCAGGCCGATCCACTTTAATCCGTGCTGATGATGCGCATGAGTCTCGTGACTCGGGACCCAAGGTACACAACAAAAAGAACCGCGCAAACGACAAGGCGGCCGCCGATCGAGCTTCCTCCGAGGCCGAGAAAGAAGAGCTATACAACGAACTGAACGACACAAAGCTTCCAGAGGGAAGCGAGGAGTACATCCTTCCCAGTCTTGAGTTGCTGACAGAGGGAGATGATTTTTCTTACGACGAGCAGACGGAAGAGGTGAAGCGGAAAGCCCGAGTGCTTGAGCAGACCTTTGCGAACTTCGGTTTCAACATTCGTGTGGTTGAGATTGAGACCGGTCCCGTTATCGCCCAATACGAGATCGAACTGGAAGCAGGCCTTCGGCTGTCGAAGATCACGGGACTGGCGGACGACCTGGCGATTGCTTTGCGTGTGCCGAGTGTTCGAATCGTCGCTCCGATTCCCGGCAAAAACACCGTCGGGATCGAAGTCCCCAACGAACGCCGCCAAGTGGTCCGTATGCGGGAAGTCATCGAAGAGGGTGCAGGACAAGTCAAGAAGATGAAGATCCCTCTCTTCTTGGGCAAGGATGTGTCCGGTAAACCGTTGACCGTGGACCTGGCTAGCCTTCCTCACTTGCTCATCGCGGGACGCACAGGTACAGGTAAGTCCGTTTGCTTGAACTCCATCATCTGCTCCATCTTGATGGCGCGACGTCCGGATGAAGTTCGCATGCTCATGATCGACCCCAAGATGGTCGAGCTGAGCGGTTACGGACGCTTGCCCCATCTTATGCATCCCGTGGTCACCGACATGCGCAAGGCCGAAGCAATTCTGGCATGGGCTGTGGACAAAATGGAGGATCGTTACTCGTTGCTCGCTCGAGCCGGGGTTCGGCACATCACGAGCTACAATCAGTTGGGGCGCGAAGAACTGCATGAACGCCTCAAGCCAGAGAACGAAGAAGAGGCCGAGTTGATCCCAGACCATCTTCCGTTCATCGTGATTGTCGCCGACGAAATGGCTGACCTGATGATGACTGCCGGAAAAGAAGTCGAGGCGCACATCATTCGATTGGCCCAGAAGAGCCGTGCGGTCGGTATTCACCTGATCCTTGCAACCCAAAAGCCGACCGTCGATGTCATCACCGGCTTGATCAAGAGCAACCTCCCCGCGCGTATCAGTTTCCAGGTTGCCAGCCGTACCGATAGCCGTGTGGTACTTGATGAAAACGGAGCAGACAAACTCCTCGGCAATGGAGATATGCTCTTCCTTTGGCCTGGTACGAGTACGTTGCTGCGCGGGCAGGGGACTTATCTAAGCGACGACGAGATTAACGCGATCGTTGACCATTGCAGCACGGGAGAACAGAACTTCGTCCAGGAGCTCGTTCAGCTCAAAATCAACCGAGACGAAGAGGCCCCGGTGAAGTCCGGTTCGTTCAAGAAACGAGATGAACTCTACGAAGCAGCAGTCGACATTGTGGTTCGCGAAGGCCGAGGGAGCTGCTCTTTACTGCAACGGGCATTGGGGATCGGATATGGACGCGCCGCTCGACTGATCGACTTCATGGCCGAAGATGGAATCGTTGGAGAATACAATGGCTCTCAAGCTCGCGAAGTCGTGATCACCATCGACGACTGGGAAACCATGCGGGCCAATGCTGAAGGGAATGAAGGCTCGGGTAAATCGCGCTCGAACAAGATTCGGCGCGAAGATGGTTGGGAGGAATCCCCCAAGCCTCCGAAACGACGCAAGCGCGCCGAACGGGATGTTCATGAAGACATGGAAGTCGATGCCGTCGGAGGAGGCAGCTCCGGCTTCGAGTCAGATGCCGGCTGGGATGAAGACTGAACGCGTGGGCCTGCGGCTACCAGGACGCACCGGACGGCTTGTATCCAAGGGCACTTGGTTATTAGCGGAGCAGCGCAAGCTGCCCGGTGAAGGGAACTCATAAAGCACAGCAATTAGAAGGACGTACCGGACGGCTTGCGCCGTTCCGCTTTTAGATCGGATTGTAGGCGGCGCAAAAAAAAGAGACGTTTGAGGCCGCGAAGCTTCAAACGTCTCACGTATACGTCAGCGGTTGGTCGAAGGCTCAGTTCTTGACTTCGAACTCAGCATCGATCGCATCATCGTCATTGGATGACTTGGCTGGTTCCGCTCCTGGCGGTGGCTGAACCGGTTGGCTGGCGAACGTCGAGCGAAACGCTTGGGCAGCCTGTTCGAGTTCGCTAGTTGCCGACTTGATCGATTCCGTCTCGTTCGTGCCGAGAGCTTCCCGAACCTTCTTGATCGCCGAGTCGAGTGGCTCGCGATCGGAGGCGCTTAACTTGTCGCCTTGATCCTTGATGGCCTTTTCGAGCCCGTGGATCGTGTTTTCGGCTCGGTTCTTCGCCTCGGCCAGTTCAACTTGCTTGCGATCTTCGTCGGCATGCACTTCGGCATCCCTTCGCATGCGTTCGATTTCGTCCTTGCTCAATCCACTGGATTGTTCGATCTTGACGCTCGCCTGCTTTCCAGACTTCAAGTCCTTCGCAGACACATTCAAGATACCGTTTTGGTCGATATCGAACTTGACTTCGATTTGAGGCATGCCGCGTGGAGCTGCGTCGATCCCCTCGAGGTTGAACTGCCCAAGCAATCGATTGTGAGCGGCAACCTTGCGTTCCCCTTGGAAAACACTGACGGTCACTGCCGTCTGGTTATCCGCAGCCGTTGAGAAGACCTGCTTCTTTTCGACGGGAATGGTGGTGTTGCGCTCGATCAGTGCGGTCAGGATCCCACCTTCGGTTTCGATACCCAGT
>JALOQW010000248.1 GCA_025459275.1 Pirellula sp. | reverse complement strand
GCGGCCTACCACATCAGTCGCGAGTTTGACCACATCGAATTCGTAAGCAAGTCGTGTCTCACCATTCAATCGATAAGAAAGACCAACTATGACCTTGAAACAGCTTGCGACCTCAAACAGTTCTTTCTATCCGCAACTTCTCCGCTACTTGAATGATCGAATCAAGGAATTTGAGGCTATTCCTAGTGATCGAAGGACGGATTTGGCGAAGGTTGCCAGCTACGTTCGAGAGCGTTTGGCGAAGTCCGAGCCGGCCAAACTTACCTTTATCTGCACACACAATTCACGACGAAGCCATCTCTCGCAGATCTGGGCGCAAGTCGCTGCCCAATGTTATGGCTTAGTTGGCGTTGAGACATTTTCAGGAGGGACTGAGGCAACGGCTTTCAATCCCCGAGCGGTCGCGGCCATGCAGCGATGCGGTCTAAGGATCGTCGCTGACGATCCTACCGCGCCCAACCCCCACTATAAAGTTTATACGTCCGATTCAGCTTCTCCGCAGATTTGTTTCTCGAAAGCCTATGGCGCCCCTCCGAATCCGCGCGAAGGATTTTGCGCCGTGATGACTTGTTCACAAGCCGATGATGCTTGCCCAGTCGTCATGGGATGCGACCTTCGAATGCCCATCCGATACGAAGATCCCAAGGTTGCCGACGACACCGAGTTTGAGACCCAGCGATACGACGAACGATCCGCACAAATCTGCGGTGAAATGCTCTACATGATGTCCCTTGTTTAGGGCACGATTGACGTATTATGCGGTGGAAGACCGACGCAGTCTCCATGGCGTCTCGGGGACATTGTCGTTGATCGCAAACGCGGTTACCTTGGCAACAAAGTCACCAAGCGATTTTTCCCGTCCACGACATCGAACGAAATAGGTTTGCCATGAGGATTATTTGCTTTGCGTTGCTCATCATGATCAACGTCCTCGGTGAAGCGATGGCTGAGAAACCAAACCTCATCGTGATCATGGCGGATGACCTTGGATATGGAGACGTTTCCTGCAACGGCAGCAAGACGATTTCGACACCCAACATCGACAAGCTTGCTGCCGGTGGTTTGCGATTTACAAGCGGATACTGCACCGCATCGACGTGCACACCAACACGGTATTCGTTGTTGACGGGTACTTATGCGTTTCGCGTGAAAGGGACGGGAGTGGCCCCACCGAATGCTCCAGCACTGATTCAACCCGGCACGCCGACGATTGCGTCGATGCTGCAGCAGCAAGGCTACGCCACAGCAGTAATCGGCAAGTGGCATTTGGGGCTGGGCCAAAACGCTCCGGACTGGAATGGGGAACTCAAGCCCGGCCCACTCGAGATAGGATTTGACCATTGCCTCTTGCTGCCGACCACGAATGACCGCGTGCCGCAAGTACTCGTCGAAGACCACCGCGTGAGAAACCTCGACCCAAACGATCCTTTGTGGGTCGGGAATCAACAGCCAACGCCCGATCATCCGACCGGATCGAGTCATCGCTCCGAGTTAAAGATGGATTGGAGTGTCGGACACTATGGAACCATTCACAACGGCATCAGCCGCATTGGCTACTACACCGGCGGAAACAACGCCCGCTTTCGCGATGAGGATCTCGGTGACGAATGGGTGCAGGAGGCTGACCGATGGATCCAATTCAACAAAGACAGGCCCTTCTTTCTCTTCTTCGCATCTCATGACATTCACGTGCCGCGAGTGCCCCATGAACGCTTCCTTGGAGCAAGCGGGATGGGACCGCGCGGCGACTCGATTGTGGAATTCGACTGGTGCGTCGGCGAAGTTATGAAAACACTAGACCGGCTTGGATTGACCGAGAAGACCCTGGTTGTCGTCTGTTCCGATAACGGCCCCGTCCTCGACGACGGCTACAAGGATCAAGCGGTCGAATTGCTTGGCGATCACCAACCTGCGGGCCCGTTCAGCGGCGGAAAATACAGCGTGTTCGAAGGGGGAACTCGGACACCCTTCATTGTTTCCTGGCCGGGTACGATTCAGCCAGGGACTTCCGATGAAATCGTCTGCACCATCGATCTCGCCAGCAGTTTTGCTTCGCTCACCGGAGCCGCATTGCCAGACAACGGCTTCCTCGACAGCTTCAATGTGATCGACGCACTCCTCGGTCGTCCCGGCGCCAAGGGTCGTCCCCACCTGATTCAACAAGACAACACAGGCACCAAATTTGGTTTGCGTGCTGGCGACTGGAAACTCATTCGCCAGGTCGGGAAGGGACCGAAGGCAACTCCCAAAGAGGCTCTTTACCATCTCGCGGATGATCCTGATGAGAAACATGATCTCGCCCAGCAGCAACCGGAGGAAATGGAACGCCTGCGTGAACTGCTGAACAACGCGCTTACGTCCGAAGGCACTCGTCCGAAGTGAGGCATTCAAGAGCCATGGTGACCAGGTTTCACATGCATTGCATTCGCATCGCCCTCTGGATCGGTATCGCATTTCTTTCGCCGCTGATTCACGCTGCGGAGAAGCCCAACGTTCTATTTATCATCGTCGATGATCTCACCGCAAATGCGTTGTCGTGCTACAAGTCGGGAACCGCGATCACTCCATCCATCGACCGCCTCGCTGCTCAAGGGACCCGTTATTCACGCGCCTACTGTCAATTTCCCGTCTGCGGGCCATCGCGCGCATCGCTGTTGTCCGGCTATTACCCTCACGGTTCAGGCACGATGGGGTATGTCAGCGGTCGAAAGGAGATTGGTCCGAATCGATCAACCTGGCCGCAACACTTCGCCAAGCATGGATACCACACAGCCCGCGTCAGCAAGATCTTTCATATGGGTGTTCCCGGAGAGATCGAGAGTGGCAGCGATGGTGCGGATGATCCCGATTCATGGCATGAGCGATTCAACAGCCAAGGTCCGGAATGGAAGGCTCCTGGCGATAGCGAGCTCCTTGAAAACAATCGGGATGGCACAAAAGGGGTCAAAGGAGGCAATACGCTGGAATTGGTCAAGGCCGATGGCGATGACCTCGTTCATTCCGATGGCCAAACTGCGTTGAAGGCATGCGAACTATTAAAAAAGTTCAAGGCCGATTCGACGAAGCCATTCTTTCTTGCGGTGGGTTTCGTTCGTCCGCATGTTCCATTCGTAGCTCCGCGATCCTATTACGATGCCTACCCTTGGGACAAAGTAACCTTGCCCGAAAAGGTCGAAGGCGATTGGAACGACATCCCGATTGCAGGCATCAATTACAAAACCAGCAAGAACCTCGACCTCGACGAAGATCGCGAGAAAAAAGCCATCGCGGCTTACTATGCCTCGGTGGCATTCATGGATGCGCAAGTGGGAAAAGTGCTCGATGCACTTGCTGAGGAAGGATTAGATCAAAACACGATCGTCGTTTTCACGAGCGACCACGGCTTTCACCTTGGTGAACACCTGTTCTGGATGAAGGTCAGTCTCATGGAGGAGTCCGCACGTGTTCCGTTGATCATCAAGGTGCCCGGAAAGCAGCCTGCGACGTGCTATTGCTTCGCCGAGCTCGTGGACTTGTATCCAACGCTTTGCGAGTTGTGCGGCCTACCGGTTCCACCGATGATCCAAGGCAAAAGTCTCGCAAAGACACTGGATGACCCTACGCACTTCGTCCGCGATGCAGCATTCTGTGTGAATGGAATGAACAGCGCTTTCTTGCTCCGCACCGATCGTTGGGCTTACATCCGTCACGGCCGCAACGGCGAGAATGGCAAGCAACTCTACGACATGGAAAGTGATCCAGGACAGTATCATAACTTGGCTCAGTCACCGGAAAGCGCCTCGTTACTCCGTGAGCTGGATGAGCAATTAGACGCAAGATTGCAAGAGATCGAGGCGAGCGACATTCGGCGTGAGAATCGCCAATAGCGTGCTTCCTCCATCACGACGCAGATGAGTGTGGCTTGTTGTCATTGCCACCTGACTTCAACAAGGTCAGTAACAATACCATCGGCGTCAACGCTTGGACACTATGTGGCGTTTTAGCCGCCATTTGAATCCAGGTCCCTGGCTTGCCCCGCACGGATTCTACCCCGACCGTCAAAGCCGCTTCGCCTGTCGTGATCTGAATGATGGCGGGAAGCGGAGCAACATGTTCAGCGAGACCATCACCGGCTGCGAAAGCGAACAAAATGACCTTCGCATGGGCATCGTCTGAAATCACCCTGCTCTTCTTGCCGGACTCGGGTGGTTGGAGCTCATCGGCAAGCTGTCGTATCTGATAGGAGTCTTGGCTCATGATCGGGCTCCCTGCTAGCGTAAGGACCTAGTGCATCCCGCGACCGTCAATGACTGATTTGCCGAGACCGCCTTGATACTCCGATTTCAGAAGGTGAGGAGGAATGGCCGCGTTCTTGAAATAGTCGGCATAGGGTTGGCAATGGCGGTTTACGGCCTGTTGCGTGGACTCACCATCATTGGTCTGCAAATTCTGTGGTGCGCCTCTTTGGAACTGAGCTGCGAAGATTTGTTTGCCGTCGGCCTGGATGGTGATCGAATGGTTCCACGGTATGTACTGAACTTTGATGGGTGGACCTGAACCAATCGGTGGACCGAAGCCAGGAGGGGCAAAGATCGGAGCGGGGCCAAACCCGTTGTGAGTATAATATTCGGCCTCCTCCTGCTTGCCTTGAGCGACTTGGATCATGATGGTGTTCGAAGCAGACGAGGACAATCGCCAGCCAAGGTCGTTGATTTTCGTTTCTACCGCTGTACGAATCGCTTGTTGTTGATCGGCCGGTACATTCATCAAGTTGTACTGAACAGCGACTGCGTCTCCCGGTGCGATGGCGAAGATCTTTGCTGGGTCAAGGTCCTTGCTGGCTCGGATCGCTTCTTCATGCGGGATGCGAAACACCGTCGTAGCTGTCTCCTTGTCTCCTCCGAAAGCAGTCACAAGATAGGAGCCGAGCGTCGTTTTTCCGGACGGATTGCCTTCGTAGGTCCACAGCGGAACACCTCGCTCGACGTCGTAGGCAATGGGCCCGACCATCAGATGAGCCCCGACCCAGAGTACTTCGGTTTGTGGGTTTCCATCGCTGACAGGAAATGAGTTGACTTGCTTCCCATCTTGAGTGTTGAGGATCGTGACTGAGAATGGGCTATAGATGGCTAGGAACTGACCATTGCTGCTGAAAGCGACTTGGCCAATCGGCTGTTCACGTCGAACGCAACCGACCATTTTTCCAGAAGCATTGTCAACAATGGCGATGCTATTCCCCATCGGAAATGCCATCACTTCTCCTGCAGGGCTCATCGTTGCGGCGAGCGCTCCGCCTGTGCTTCCACGACGGACCGCTTTCGGGCCAGGAGTACCGTTCAGATCCCAATAAGTGAGCGTTGATTTCTGACTGATGGTGATCAGTTGGTTGCCAGGAGCGAATGCGACGAAGTGAAGTTCATCCCAGCTTCCGCCTCCGGCCGTGAACTGAAACTCAGGGGTCAAGCCATCAGGAGAAACTTTGAACAGCGCAACATCATTGCCTTTATCGAAACCGATGACGCGCACCGCGGCGGCTCTGGAGCCGTCTGGGCTCATCGCCATGAGTTTCCAGGGCTGATCGAGTTCCAGGATTTCCGAGGTATCTCCGCTGGAAACGTTGACGACGAGAAACTTGCTGTAGTTTTCGTTGGGTTCTCTTCCTTGTTGGTAGGTATTGAGAACGAGATTGCCCGATTTTCCTGCGGCCATCGTTCGCATGGCCGCGAAGAAGGGCTTGGGCATCGGGGTTTGAAGCACCAGATCATCGAACGAAACATCCGGAAATCCTTTCAATTCCGGAAGTGACCAGAACTCCTTCGCAGGAGTGATCGTCATCTGTTTCATTCCCTTGGTGTTGGGCGTTCTTTGTTCTAGACCTTGTCCTGCCGAACTCGAATCCTCCGCACCTTGACGGCCCTTCTTCGGCATTTCCGATTTCCCTCTACTCGAGGAGGGAGCTCCACCTGCAAATGGGTTCTCGGAATCCTCTTCGGTATTCGAACCTGCTCCAGATGCCTTCAGCGCGGCCTCTGCTTTGAGAAAGCTGTCGACGAACACTCGATCGGGTTCACTGAGCTTGTTCATGGGAACCGTGACCACCTTATCGTCGTCTTTCAGCAGCTGAACTTCGTCTTCGTTGGCGAACTTCAGTTTGGCTTGGATCTTGAACTTGCCGGATTTATCGGACCACTGACGCGGTACCGCAAAACCAGAAAGTGGCCCTTTTGGTTCGTCGGCAATCGTTATTCGCATTACTCCGACCGAAGGACCGAGAACGAGAAAACAAGACATCAAGAGGATCGACGGTCTCATATCGAGAGGCTCCAGAAACGCGTGATGAGAGGGGGGCCAACATAGTGTACTCAATCTGAGATGGGCCTGAATACGACAGTATCTGGGGTTTTGGAATTTTTGTACTGCAAAGTGCGCCGATGCTTCGACGAGACATATCCTTAGGGATAAATGGAAGCCTTGTAGCGGCATACCCTTGAGCGGTAGCAGGTCGAAGAGCCGTCGGCAAACGAAATTGGGACGACTTCTGGCAAGATTTGCGTCTACGCTGGGACGGCATCACGAGCAGGTGGTCCTGGCGCCGGCGTATGATGAGGGTCAGACCGTAGCGATCTGCAGAGAGGGGCAGAGCAAACAGAAAAGGCATGGAGAGGCAATCGATAACATGCAAAGACCGACAGGCCAAGAGTTGTTGACCCTGCATTACTGCGCGAGCGCTTGTTCGAAATGATGGACGGATGCAAGCGATCATACTCTTTGGGTTCTATCCAGACGACAACAAAAACTGAGCTTACTCGCTTATGCAATTAGAAAGATTAACGGCACCTGAAGCCTTGGCTTCCGTCGGATCGACGGAAGCCGGATTGAGTTCGCAGGAAGCTGCTCGACGATCG
>JALOQW010000247.1 GCA_025459275.1 Pirellula sp. | reverse complement strand
GCGGTTTGCAGGAGGGATTTCGTTGAGCCATGTCGTTCGTGAGGTCGTTGGCCATCACGCTCACCTTTTCCCAGACAACAAGCGCGTGCGAGAAGGAAAACTCTCCGTCAATCCGAGCGGCTACAGCAAGTCGAGACAAGCCTTGAGCATCAAGGCCACAGAGGCGTACTGTGACCGAGTGGCCGAGGCCATCATCGCTCGCCAGCCAAAGCGCGTGCAAGAATTCCCGATCTATGTCGTTGATGGAACAACCATCGCTCTATCGCCGACATGTGACCTGACAGAAGTTTATCCGCCGGCCACCAACCAGCATGGCCAATCGGTGTGGCCCATCATGATGATCACGGTTGCCCACGAACTGTACTCAGGAGCTGCCCTTCGACCAGAGTTCGGCGCTAAGTATGGCAAGGACAACACCTCGGAAGCCGAGCAGATCGAGTCGCTCGCCAAGCGAATCCCCGCCAACTCGATCTTGTTGGCTGATAGCGGATACGGCATCTTTCGCGTGGTCTATCGTTGCCATCAAGAATCCAAGCAGCACCTTCTCTGTCGCCTTACGAACTCGCGGTTCAAGCCGATGAAGAAGAATGCTGAGCTGATCTCCGACGAAAACGGGATCGAACACTACCGGTTGCATTGGAAACCGTCTGTGAAAGACAGAAGTGCCAATCCAGATCTACCTGAGGATGCAAGCGTCACGGTCGAGATCTACCGGAAGATATTGGACGATGGCGAACCATTGAACTTAGTCTCGACCCTTCCGTTGGATCCAGCGGAAGCCGTGAAGATCTATAACCTTCGCTACACTGCGGTCGAGCACGATATCCGCGACATCAAAACCACGCTGAATCTCGAACGGATGTCGGCCCAGAGCGACGAGATGGTTCGCAAGGAAATCCTGTGCAGCATGGTTGCCTACAACTTGATCGTTCAGTTTCGACGGGAGGCGGCTGATCGCACGAACGTCTTGCCTCGTCGCATTAGCTTTAAGCGTTGCTACGAAACGGTCCAGTGCTACCTGCTCAACTTTGGAACGCGGCCACTGGAAGAATGGACGAAACGATACGAGCAAGCCGTGACGCTCGCCTCCAAGGATAAGCATCCCATTCGAGAACGACGTTCGTTCCCGCGACGAGCACACCCAAAGCGACCCAAATCCGCAAAACTCAAGAAACGCAGCAAATCCAACACAGAGCTCGATTTACCTCCAAACGAAACTCCGAGTGGATAGAAAGTAGATGGCATTAGGCGCAAGCCGTCCGGTGTCGCCGACCAGGACAGGACCACGTGGGGACATACACTTTCAGGCAAGGCACTCATCGCCGAATGCTAGCAAGTCGGTACGCGCGGAGGGACATGGCGGCGGTGAGTGTCACGAGGGTATCTAATATTGGAATCGGATAGGGCGTATTTTACGCAGTGAATCTTCTGTCGCCCCATCCGGGGCTTGGGGCTATTGTAGGTCGTGTTACCCGGACCTGTCGGTCCGGGCTAAAGTTCTGCCGGTCCTCCGGACCTAAAACCAACAAAGCAGAGAGACGCCCCGGGGACAGACGCTTTTCGCTGGTGGCTCATCGCAGAATGCCTGTAAATGCGACTCGAAGGGACGGCTGAGCCTATGGGGAGGGCCAATTTGGGGACACACTCCACGTCGGATCCGAGCGAAAAGTGAATGTCCCCGAGGGGGCTCTTGCCTGCCGCTGATGAGTGATTGGCAATCAAGGAGCCTAATGTGGCACGACGCTCCGTCGTCGTGATGTGTTTCCATTAACCGTTCCAATCGGGACGGACGATCCTGGTTCGGGGACCTTCTAAGAGGGAGACACGACCGCGGAGCGTCAAGCCACATTGAGCAGGAAACGGTAATGGTGACTACATGCGCGTGATCACTTGCGATGGATCGAAACGGACCTTGGCGTTGCGTGCGTAGCCATCTTCTTCATGTCGATAACCGAGAGCACACGCGACGCGGGTCGCATAAGGGCTCTCTTCAAGACCGAGCAAGCGATCGTACTTCGCAGGTTCAATTCCCTCCATGGGACATGCATCGATACCGAGTGCTGCGGCGGTTGCCATCAACTGCCCCAAAGCAATATAGGCTTGATGGGCCGACCATACGCCGTGCATGCCGCGCGTTGCTTCGGCAAAGCTGAGGATGACTTTGCGATACCCGTTCAGATTCTCAAGAGAGACCGACCGCGTCCGGGCCGTGTCCTGAAGGAACCGATCGACGTAGTCGGCATCCAGTTCCTTCAGAGAAGCGAACACTACCATGTGCGAACAATCCTTGGGCTGGGATTGCCCCCATGAGATGCTGGGTAGCTGGTCTTTGATTTCTTGTGTGGCGATGACCACAAACTTCCACGGCTGCAGGCCGAAGCTGCTCGGGGTCAGGACCAGGCTCCGTTCGATGGCTTGCCAAGTATCTGGATCGATCCTCCGGTTCGGATCGAATCGCTTGGTCGCATAGCGCCATTCCAGGGTTTGGAGCCACTGTTCGGCAGTTAGAAAGGGGTGCGTCGTCAATTCTGTCATCGAAATCGTCACAAGGTACCAAAAAAAAGGGCCCGAAGACAATCGCCTTCGAGCCCCCCCACACGCTACTCAAGCTTCTGGCAACTTGAGGAACTACGCCTACAATCTCAACAGTGTTCGCAATTCAGGCTTCAACGCCTGAGAAATCTTGTTCCGTGGAAGTGTACCGCCTCGGCAAGGGTTGGACCGCAATTTTTTTCCTGGATTCACCATGGCTGTGAAATCGAATTCCAAGTCCGCTGGCAACGACCAAGTGATGACAGCCTTCGATTTCCTGGATCGAACGGAAGCGGCACCATTGCCCGCCGTCGTCGCCAGCTTCGGCCCCGACGATTTTCTGCGACGTCGCGCTTTGCACCATGCCATCGCTTTGGGGGGACTGGACGAATCCACCTTGCGAACCTTTGAAGGGGACGAGGCCCAATGGCGCGATATTCACGACGAACTGGCCACCCGCAGTTTGTTCGACACGGAAGGGAAACGAGGAGCGAAACTTCGGAATGCGGACGGCTTTGTTTCAAAAAACCGCGACGCCTTGGAACGCTGGGTTGAACGCCCGGCCGAAGGTTCGACGTTGCTGCTCGATCTGCGAACCCTCCCGGCCACCACCAACCTCTAGAGCTGGCCGAATGGATCCTGCGCTGGGCCAAGAACCACCATTCGCTTTACCTCAGCCGCCCACAGGCCAACGTGCTCGTGGATCGGATCGGTCCTGTGTGCGGTCTGATCGATTGCGAGCTTGCCAAACTCGCCCTCTTTGCCGACCACCAAGGAGCGGTCACCGATGCTCGGGTCGAGGAACTGGTTGGAGGGTGGCGAACCCAAACGGTGTGGAATTTGGCTGATGCCATCGCGGAGGGAAAAATCGATGAGGCGCTTCGCAACATCGACAAGCTGATCATGGCTGGCCAATCCATTTTTGGGATCGCTGCCCAGCTGTCCTGGTCGCTGCGTCGCTATGGAACTGCGGCTCGGATCGTTGAGCAGACGGAACGGGCCGGTCAACGTCCGGTGTTGCAGCAAGCCCTGGAACGCGCTGGTTTCCGCCCCTACGAGCTCGCCAAAGCCGAGCAACGTCTGCGTCGCATCGGACGTGCACGAGCCCGCGAGCTGTTATCATGGTTGCTGGAGCTTGAGTTGCAACTCAAAGGGAGCCACAGCCAAGAAGATCGCGGGCGACTGGCCCTCGAGACACTCCTGTTTCGACTCGCAGATCTCGGAACCCCCTCCGCCGCAGCCTCTTCTACAAGGAACGCACGATGAGACCCTTCGCATTGCCATTTCAATTCGGTCGGATGAGCGCGCTCTGCCTGTTCATGGTGATCGGCGTTTGTCCATCACTGACTAAGTGCGTTACTCAAGCATCAGCTCAAGATGCTCCATCGATGTCGGCATTCCATCTAGCTGCAGGCGATCAGGGCCGCAGGATCTTTCTGCAATCCAACGCCAATGGTGATTTGCTCTTCGCAAGGCAACCCAGCGGCATCGAATCGGCATGGTATGTGACCCCAGTCTCGCAAGATATGTTCCGTATCCAGCAATCGATTAACAATCGATGGTTTGCGTTGGGAGTGGATCCTATCGGACTACGTAATCCGGGGCCGATGGGGCCGCAGGTTGGGTTCTTCCCGATCGGTGATTCCGCACAGCAGTTGTGGCGCATCCAATCGCTTACGATCGGTGGCTACCTCATTGAGAATGTCGCGCTCCCTGGGGTATGGTTAACCTGTGGCAACAATGGCGGCCTGTGGTTGCAACCGTTTGTGAATACGCCTTATCAGGTGTGGTGGCCTCAACAGCCGACCTTTGCGTTGCCTGTTCCTCAGTATCGGAATGTCGCCGAACAGTACATCCCCAATCCGCCGCTCCGACCCGCCGCGCTGAAAGTGACCAATACGCACTCGGATACGCTGCTCATTCTATTGTCCGATCGCAGATCTCCGAATGACGCATCGAAGTTGCGAATCCCTGCCGGCGGGAGTGAAACCGTGACCTTGGATCGGGACGCCGGGGGCACGATCGTGCAGACGATTGAATGGTCTGATGCGTTGGGCAATTGGGACAGGCAAGAGTTTCAGATCCCAGTCCCGCCGAGCATTCTCTACGACATGAGCGTCTACGAAGAGTTCTTGCAATCGATCGCGATCGACACCACAGGCAAGAGCCCCAACGTGATTGAAGACGTGAACTACCAACCCCGGAGTGTCGGTTTCTTTCTCTTGCCTGCAGGGGACGGTCTGCCAGACAGCGGATCGATCGACGCCTACGGCGCCGCCGTCGATGCCAACAACCCCGGAGCTGTGCGGCGATTGTCCAAAAAGGATCTTCCCAATTCTTCATCGCAAGCGCCCCCTCGCGACCCCCTCAAGGAGCTCCTTGAGAAAATCGAAAGCAAGCGAGGCAAGTTTTGAGCGATGATCCGCAATCGCCCGAGCAACCCCCTTTGCCGCGACTGGATGCAGCACAAGGTACTGAAGAATCCGAACAAGTAGATGCGCTGAAGTGGATCGAGGCCGATAAGGCAAAGGCCTTGGTGCGCAAAGCCAGGCCGCGTTGGCGTTGGCATCACGTACGACCTCTTGTTTTCCTGATTGGATTATTGATCTTGGGTTGGGTGCTTTACGCGGTTGTATGGCCACCGATCGAGATTCGACAGAAGATCGCGTCTGCGAAGTGGAAGTATTCGCCTTACGATCTCGAGTTGTCGATACCGACCCGAATGCTGCTGAGGACATGTGAATACCTCTATTGCTTCTGGTTCTTCTATCTCGGAGCCAGCATCGGCAGCTTCATCAATGTCGTCGCGAGTCGAACGCCGCAAGGGAAGACCATTGTCTCGCGAGGTTCGCATTGCCCCTATTGCGATCGACCTCTTAGCATGCTGGATAACACCCCCGTCTTCGGTTGGGCAGGCTTGCGAGGTCGATGCCGTACGTGTCATCTGCCCATCTCTCCAAGGTATCTGGTGATGGAGGTCGCGGTGGGAGCCATCTTTATGATCTTGGCGATCGTTGAGTTGATGGGGAACGGGATGAACCTTCCGCATCGCGATTGGAAGATGGGGAGCGGGATCGTATCGACGGTCTTTTACCCAAAATGGAGCCTGATCGGTGCGGTGGTATCTCATGCGAGCTTGTTCGCGATTGCGGTCATGTTGATTGGATCGCACATGGATCGGTTGCGATTCCCGCGATTGCCCCTCATTATCATTGGAATTCTTTACATCGTTTGCGCGACATTGAATCCGATTGTTGCGCCGTTGAATTGGGTCGAACCGTGGGGCGAGCGATATGCATTCTCGGGAGTTGAACCGTGGGAACGATGCCTGACGTCCTTGGTCGGTACAGCGGCGGGACTGGGAATCGGACTGTTGTTTGCAATGGTCTTGTGGCGGGCCTATCTGCGGCCCTGTCGTTCCGATGCGAACGTCAAACTAGGTGAGCCCGACGCGGCATCTGGCTCCGCATGGTTTACTCATACAGTTGCCCTGTTCGGACTGGCGGGAGCCCTGCTCGGTTGGCAAGCCGTTTTTCAAGTGGGACTCGCCGCCTTTGGCGTCATCGTCCTCGCTCTGTCTTGCTTCCCTGTTAGAAACACCGTTTGTTTATCCAAGCATGTCGATTTGCGGCCTCAGGTTCTTGCACTGGCATTGCTGACTAGTACCCTATTCCTACATCACTGCTTTTGGCGTCAGGTAGCCTTCCTCTCCTTCCTTCCCTTCCGACCTGGCAATTAGAAAGGTCCTCTCATGAAGTTGCTTCACTGTAATTTGTTTCACCGTACTTGGGTGCATCGATTGGTTCTGGCATCAGGCTTGGCCCTTTCTGGTATCACGTCTACCGTGATCGCCGAAACCAAGCTGCCGAATATTTTTTCCGACGGCATGGTTCTACAGCAGGGGCAGCCGAACAAAATCTGGGGTCGTGATTATCCCGGCCAGGCGATCACGATCGCTATTGGAGATCAACAACTGACCACCAC
Source organism: Pirellula sp. (assembly GCA_025459275.1). Classification (GTDB taxonomy): domain Bacteria; phylum Planctomycetota; class Planctomycetia; order Pirellulales; family Pirellulaceae; genus JBKCUI01. The sequence goes on along the minus strand of JALOQW010000247.1, from coordinate 3,525 downwards.
AGCGGATGCGTCAGGAAATTGGGAAGCCAAGTTGCCTGCGTTTCCCGTCGGAGGTCCGCATCTGCTGACGGTGGCTGGGAGTTCGGCCAAGATCGTACGCGATGTCCTTGTCGGCGAGGTCTGGATCTGTTCCGGGCAATCCAACATGCAATGGAGTGTTGCGGCATCGAACGACCCTGATCTTGAGCGGTTGTCGGCCAACTACCCCAAAATCCGCATGATCAACTTTCCACAAGTCGGCGTGCAAGAACCGATCTGGTCGCATGACGATCGTACATGGCAAGTTTGTACTCCCGAAACCGTCAATGGATTTTCGGCTGTGGGCTACTACTTTGCTCGACAGATCCACCAAACGACGGGTGTCCCGATCGGCATGATCAACAATGCCTGGGGGGGATCGGCATGCGAAGCATGGATCAACCGCGATGTGCTGAACTCCGAATCCCGATTTCAACAGTTGATGGACGGATGGAAGACGCGTGAAGCCCGGTTTCAAGAATTGACTGGCAAGACGGGACGGAGCGAGGAAGAAGAGAAGGAACTCAAGAACTTGGCCGGCGCGATGGGTGGCAACAGCCGCCCCGCCAACATCTATAACGGGGTTTTGAAATCGCACCTCGGATACGGCATTCGCGGTGCGATCTGGTACCAAGGGGAATCGAACGCTGGTCGGGCCTATCAGTATCGAGAACTGTTTCCACTCATGATCCAAAACTGGCGGAAAGAGTGGGGGCAAGGAGAATTCCCATTCTATTGGGTGCAGTTGGCGGACTTCATGGCTGAGAAGTCGGAACCAGGGGACAGTGCGTGGGCGGAACTCCGCGAAGCCCAAACCATGACGATGGATCGACTCGCGAACACGGGCCAAGCGGTCATCATCGACATCGGCGAAGGGAAGGACATTCACCCGATGAACAAAGTCGACGTCGGTCGTCGATTGGCGCGCTGGGCTCTCGCCAAGGAATACAACATCCCGATCGAGTACCAAAGTCCTCGATATGCCTCGATGCAGGAAGACGGAGATGGGATAGTTCTCACCTTCAATCACATTCCCAATGGTTGGCGGCCGTTCGATGTCAATGAACCGCGTGGCTTCACCATTGCAGGCGAAGACAAGAAGTTTTATCCGGCGGTAGCGAAGATTCTGGATGGTGGCAAGATCCGAGTCTCAAGCCCGAGTGTTTCGAAGCCTATGGCGGTTCGATATGCTTGGGCCGATAACCCGGTCTGCAACATGTACAGCCGAGCTGGATTGCCGTTGACTCCATTCCGAACCGACGACTGGCCCGGCGTAACCCTCGGCAAGGAATAGCCTGAACCTGTCTTATCGAAACGGGCGTTGCTCCCAGGAAATCTGGAGCAACGCCACCTCGAGTAGCGAATAGTTCAACCGCAAGGTCTCCCACTCTTTGGCGAGCGAGGGGTGTTAACCCCTTGTTTCTTTCCGTCGCTGCGATTCGTTGCCTATCCGTTGCCCGTCTGGAATTGGTCGAGAACTAACCTCACCGGAAGCGGGAAACAGCGGGTTCACACCCGCCGCTCGCCGGAGTCTTGTTGGATTGAGGTCCGGAGGACCGGCAGAACTTCAGCCCGGACCGACAGGTCCGGTAACACGCAGCACAATAGGCCCAAGCCCCGGATGGGGCGACAGAAGACTCGCTGCGCAGATCGTGTCCTGTCCGTTCCAATCGAAGCCAGCGCGAAGCATGGGGCAGAAAAATGAGAGGGCAAGAAGATGACGGGCCGTGTCAAACAAACCGGACTCTTTGGACCTATCTTTTTCTACCGATTCATTTTTTTGGCCTGCCTGATCCTCGCCGCAGCGCCGTTCCAGTCGTGAACAAGTAGAACGATTCGGACGGTCGCAAACGCGTTCGATTCCCTGAGGAATCCATCCAAGAGGCCTGACTCTTTGATTTCGCCGGTTTCGCGAGTTGTGCAACCCATCTACAATGTGAAAGACGATGCTGAGAATGTCTACCGAGTAGACGAGCTCCCCGCGTCGTTTTACGCATAGGACACCTTCGTGGTGTTTATCACGAGATCGTTTTTGCCCATGCATGACCAGAAGCGACTAATCCGATTGAAAGAGGCGCAGCAGGATTCGGACTCTTGGAAGGAATGGTATCGACTGACGCCCCTTGAAAGGATGCACGAATCGATGAAGCTATGGCGATTCTTCCTTGATGCAGGAGGCTCACTTGATCCCGAACCCGATTCTCAGAGTCCTTTCGACACTGTCATGCCACATGGTACGCCACCTGCTTATCGGCGGTCAGGCTTGCGTGTTGTACGGCGCAGCGGAGTTTAGTCGAGACTGCGATTTGGTTGTTTTGGCCGATGAGGAGAATTTTCGGAATCTCAAGGCAGCCTTGGATGAACTCCAGGCAGATTGTATTGCAGTTCCTGACTTTAAAGCGGAATTTCTCCAGCGCGGTCATGCCATCCATTTCCGATGTCAACATCCGGACGTTTCCGGACTTCGAATCGATGTCATGAGTAAGTTACGAGGATGCGATCCATTCGAAGTGCTTTGGCAGCGCCGAACGACGATCCACGACCCAGATGCCGATGCCGATTATGAAGTACTTGCGATCGAAGACTTAGTTCGTGCTAAGAAAACACAACGAGACAAAGATTGGCCAATGATTCGTCGATTGGTTGAAGCTCACTATGACCAAAATCAAGATTCTCCCAATGACGCAATGATTCACTTTTGGCTCAGGGAGTCACGCACGCCGACAATGCTGGTTGAGTTGCTGCATCGATTTCCAAACACCATCCCCGCAGTGGCCTCGGAGCGCCCATGGCTGAATTCTTTGGACATTACTGACATGAAGCAGATTGAGCTTTTGCTTAGGGTGGAAGAGGACGAACAGAGGCAGGAAGACGAGAAATACTGGAAGCCGCTCAAGGAAGAGCTTGAGCTACTTCGACTGAATCGACAACGCCGAAAGTAGTCGACAAATCAGAAGTAGTTTTCGTATTTGTGGCGGATATGCCATGAACACGGGCAACCGGCAGAAAAGTGAGAGGGCAGAAAGATGAGGAACAAAGGCACCCAAAGGAGCATTCCATGGACTGTTCTCCCGCATGCGGCTCGGCCGGTTAAACGCGTCGAAGCGACCATTGTTGACTTGGTTCAATCTAGGGTGTATATTCAATGTATCTACTTCATGAAATGAGGTGCTTGATGGCGACCGTGCAAAAATGGGGGAACAGTTTGGCGATTCGCATACCGCAGTCCCTGGCTGGTCAAATAGAAGTCGCAGAAGGGACGCCAGTTAAACTTAGTGTTCGAGACGGTGAGTTGGTGGTGCGTCCAGATCGTCCGGCCAAGCTCAGCCTCAACGAGTTGCTTAAGGATTGCAAAGCATCCCAGTTACACGGAGAAACTGACTTCGGAGTCGACGTCGGCAGGGAGCTCATCGATTGACACGCAAAACTCAAAACTATGTCCCTGATCGTGGCGATTTCGTATGGGTCTCGCTTAGCCCGACTTCGGGACACGAACAAACCGGAAGA
>JALOQW010000246.1 GCA_025459275.1 Pirellula sp. | reverse complement strand
GATCGTGGCTCGCGGGATATCGCGTTGGGCATTGCGACATTCCTCAGCAGTGGTCGAGATCGCATCGAATCCAATATAGGCAAAAAACACAGCTGCGATCCCCTTAAAAACACCTTCAAGTCCATTGGGAGCAAAGGGACTCCAGTTTTCAGGTTGAACGTATCGGATACCGACCACGATCACCAACAGGATGACCCCTAGCTTGAGAAAAACCATGGCGTTGCTGACCATTTTGGACTCATGAATGCCGATGTAGACCAAGGTCGTCATGATGACGTTGATCAGCAGGGCGGGTACATCGACGATGCATCGAACCCCAAGCCAGTTGGGCGCGCTTTCCCAGACTCCAAACAAACGTTGAATCGATTCGTTCGGTGTTCCCCCTGACTCCGCTAGCTTCCTCATTTCTGATGCAGCTTCGGCACAACTGTAGTAGTCGTGGCACAGCCAACTTGGGAGTTGGAGTCCGACTCCTTCGACGAGATTCATGAAATACTCGGACCATGCAAAGGCGAGAACGCTGTTCCCGATGGCGTACTCCATCAGCAAATTCCAGCCGATGATCCAGGCGACGAATTCACCAAAGGCTGCGAACGAATAGGTGTAGGCGCTCCCTGAAACAGGGATTTTTGAAGCAAATTCCGCGTAGCATAGGGCCGAAAAGAGGCATGCGATGGCCGTGATCACGAACAAGATCGAAATGGCCGGTCCACCGTCGAAAGAAGCTGTGCCGATCGTAGAAAAGATCCCTGCCCCGATGACTGCCGCGATCCCAAAGCAGGTGAGATCCAACAAGGTCAAGCTCTTGACCAGGGATCCCGATTCTCGCTCATCCAGCTCGCGTTGGATTTGGGCCAAACTCTTCTTGCGACCCAGCTGCTCCAAGAGGCTTGGTTTGCTCATCGGTACTTTCTGTAGACGGACGAACGGCGAACGAACGAATTTCGGGAAAGAAATTTTCCTTCGATATCGTAACCCGTCACGCTGCGGTGCGGGCTTCGCCGTTCGGCTGTTTGACGGTAAATTCTACGTTTTTGAGGATCAGAACGACCCACGGCGCAACGACTCATGAAAACGGACGAGCTACGCGAGAAGTATCTCTCATTCTTCCAATCCAAAGGGCACCATCGCCAAGCGAGCGATGTCCTCGTGCCCACTTGGGATCCATCGGTCTTATTCACCCCGGCAGGGATGAACCAGTTTAAAGATCACTTTCTGGGAAAGGTCAAGCTCGAGTTCACTCGCGCGACGACCTGTCAGAAGTGCTTGCGGACCGGCGATATCGACAACGTCGGCCGGACCGCCTATCACCATACATTCTTCGAAATGCTGGGCAATTTCAGCTTCGGCGATTACTTCAAAGCCGAGGCCATTGCGTGGGCTTGGGAGTTTCTGACCGCCAAGGCATGGCTTGGAATCGATCCGGAACGTCTGACCATCACGGTCTACAAGGATGATGACGAAGCTGCAAAGATCTGGAACGAGAAGATCGGGGTCCCGATGACTCGAATCACTCGCATGGACGAAGCCGATAACTTCTGGCCAGCCAGCGCACCGAGCCAAGGTCCCGATGGCGTCTGCGGCCCGTGCAGCGAAATCTACTACACGCTGGACTCCGGAAAGTCGGTCGAGATTTGGAATCTTGTCTTCACCCAATTCAATCGGGTCGGCGATCCACCGGACAACCTTCGGCCTCTTCCCAGCAAGAACATTGATACGGGCATGGGCTTGGAACGGACCGCCAGCGTTCTCCAAAACGTTCCTACCAACTTCCACATCGATATCCTTTATCCCATCGTTCAAGCGGCGGCCGAGGTTTGCGGCATCCGGTACGAATATGACAGTGACAATGGTCGCCGCTTGCGGCGCATCACTGATCACGTTCGCGCATGCACCTTTGCGATTCATGAAAATGTTTACCCGGGACCGAAAAAAGCCCGGTACGTGATCAAGCGATTGCTTCGACGCGCGGTTCTGGATGGCCATCAAATCGGTATGCGGGATCCGTTCCTGTTCCAGTTGGTTCCCACAGTGGCCCAGATGATGAAGGCCTCGTACCCAGAGCTTTCAGAAACGGTGGATCGGGTTGCCCAAGTCATGAAACGCGAGGAATCGGATTTCTTTGCGACCATCGATTCGGGACTAGAACGTATCCAGCGCGTCTTCGCCGACATGTCGAGCAGCAATCGCTGGATGGTCGATGGCAATGATGCGGCCAACTTGTATCAAACCTACGGCGTGCCACCAGAGTTGTTCCAGCAAATTGCTGCCGAGAAGAACTTCACGTTTGACTGGGACGGCTATCGTCAAGCCATGGCCAAACATGGAGACATCAGTGGTGGCGGAGTTGTCGAGCTGTTCGAAACCGGTCCGATCGAGACCCTCAAAGAAGCCTTTCATCATTCCGACTTCCTTGGATATGAAACGACGGTTGCAACGGGGCAGGTCAAAGGGATCATCGTCGGCAAACCAAAAGACGACCGACTGGTCAGCTCCATCGCGGCCGAAACGCCTGTCGACATGCTCCGTGTCGTACTCGATCGCAGTCCCTTCTATGGCGAAAGTGGGGGGCAAGTCGGTGATGCAGGTCAATTAAAAGGGCCGCAGGGGGTCTTCGAAGTGACCGACACGCAACGAAGTGGCGAGCTGATCGTGCATTATGGACGCATGGCCTCTGGCATACTCAAAGAGGGAGAAACGGTGCATGCCATCGTGGACGAATTGCGACGCGACGCCATTCGGCGGGCTCACTCCGCAACCCATATCCTCCATCACGCGCTCCAAACCCATTTGGGCAAGCATGCGCAGCAACAGGGAAGCAAGGTCGATGCCGACTGGCTTCGCTTCGATTTCAGCCACCAAGATTCGTTGACCGAGGACCAGCTAAAGCAGATCGAAGACTTGGCGAATACCCGTATTGCGGAAGCTGCACCGATTACGTGGAGCAATGTCCCTTTGGCAACAGCCCGCGAGGCCGGGGCCATGATGCTCTTCGGTGAAAAGTACCCCGATCCTGTCCGCATGGTCAGCATGGGAACGTTTTCAAAGGAGCTGTGTGGTGGAACGCACCTCAACAACACTTCGGAAGTCGATACCTTGGAACTGCTTTCCGAGGAAAGTGTGTCGTCCGGCGTTCGGCGAGTTACGGCGCTGACCGGAAAGCGAGCCAAAGAGCAACGCGAACGCATCACTGCGGCCGCGACCCTGGCAGCATCGCGGCTCGGTTGCTCGATCGATCAAGTCGGCGAACAGACGGCAGACTTGGTCGCTACCATTCGCAAACTCAAGAAACTCGCGTCAGGTTCTTCTGGTAACGAAGGGCTCCCAGATCGCCGAAAGACAAGCAGCGTTTCGCCATCGGCCGTGCCGTCCTACGGGGTGATCCGAACGGCCTTCAAGCAGGCCGCTCGAACCTTGAACGTCTCGTTGGACGAAGTCGCTGACCGGATCCAGAGTCTGTTCACGGAAGAGCAGCAACTGCGGGCACAAGTGGCGCAGCTAGCGGCCGGCGGAGCAGTGGATGTCGATGCTTGGATTCAAGAATCGGAGCTGGTTCAAGGGGCGCGTCTGATCGTGCGCGATGTCCCGAATGCCAATGCAGCCATGATGCGCCAATGGATTGACCAGATCCGCAAAAAGTCCAAGGATCCCGTAGCAATTTTGTTGGCGACGGCAGGTGAGGGCAAGGTCACGCTGATCGCGGCTCTGAGCCCTTCGCTGGTCGAACGAGGCTTGAGCGCAGGGCGTTGGATCAGTCCGGTCGCTCAAGAAGTCGGCGGCTCCGGCGGAGGCAAAGCCGACTTGGCCCAGGCAGGCGGAAAGAACCCAGAAAAGATAGCGGATGCTCTTAAGAACGCGGTCGAAGCTTGGCGCTCGATGGCTGGATAATGGGTTGTCAGCGTCTACTGGCATTCGAAACGAGCGGCAAGAGTGGCAGCGTCGCGCTGGCCACTCGTTCCTCGGACGGGTCTATGTCGCTGGATGAGGAAACCCTGGATCCGCAATGGGGTTCGGCCCGAACCTTGGCTCCGGCCATTGAGCGAGTACTAAAGCGAGCAGGAGTCGAGCCGCAGATGATCGATGCGGTCGCCGCCATTCAAGGCCCCGGCTCGTTTACAGGCCTTCGCGTCGGTGTCGCAACTGCCAAGACCATGGCTTGGGCCTTGAACATCCCGCTCATCGCAGTCGATATGTTGGATTGCGTTGCCCACCAGGTCCTGCGATCGACCGAGACGCTTCACGATCCTGTTTCTTGTAAGCTCATCGTGGTGGCAGACGCATATCGAGGCCAGTTGTTCTCAGCCGAGTATCGATGCCATGAGTCCAGCGTTTCGGTGATCAGACCGACGGCGGTCGAGGATATCGAATCGCTCATGGATCGCTGGACTGGCGCCGGCGAGGCGTTCGTCGTGGCCGGGCCGGGAGCGGACCGGCTTCGCAAATGGCTTCAATCCCAGTTATCAACTTCGGCGCAGTCACTTGTTACGATTTTGGATATCAAGGAATCGATACCGATGGCCGCGACGGTGGCGAAATTGGGCTGGGAGCGTTGGGAGCGGGGTGAAATTGAAGACGTCATGGGCTTCTTTCCCAAATACTATCGCAGCAGCGCGGCCGAGGAAAAGGCAGGGCGGTAGAACATCGGCTCTTAACAAAGAGCCCGTCACCCGCGACGAGAGAATCACTATACTAGTCGCTCAAGATCGCTTGGGTTCGCGCGATATCGGACGCGCAGCTTCTTGAGAGCGACTTTCTGGGCGCGATTTTTTGGAATGGCAAGAGAGCTCCACCATGCAGTATCCCTTGGAAATGCGGTTCAAATTGTTCGCGTTGTCGCAGCAGATCGCGGTGAGCGATGCGACTGGAAAATCGATCTTGTATGTCAAGCAGAAGATGTTTCGGCTCAAGGAAAAAGTCGAGGTTTATTCCGACTCCAACATGCAACAGAAGTTGTTCGAAATCAACGCGGATCGGATGTTGGATTTCACCGCCAACTATAGTTTTCGATCGACGGACGGTTCGGATTGGGGATCGGTGCGGCGCGAAGGGATGAAGTCGTTGTGGTCAGCCCATTACGATGTCTACGAAGAGGGGCGAATCGACATGAGCATTCGTGAAGAAGAGCCTTGGAAACGTTTCGTCGAAAGCATCTTGGGCGAGATCCCGTTGGTTGGGTTCATTGCAATTTATCTTTTGAACCCTTCGTATATCGTGACGATGTCTGACGGGACCGCGGCTCTTCGAGTGATCAAGAAGCCTTCGGTATTCGAGCGATACTTCGTGATCGAGAAGCTTGCGGAGCTCGACGAAGACGACGAGTTGCGCGCGTTGTTGTCGCTGATCACGATGGTCATTCTCGAGAAGAGCCGAGGCTAGGCAGCAAGCCCCGCTACATGCAAGCCCTGCTACATAATCGAGAAGTAGTTGTCGACAGCAAAGTCGACCGTTTCTTCCGTCATCTGCTGTGGAGCTCCGTTGAACAGGCAGTAGGAGCGAATCTGCAGAAGCAAGTCGCGGGGGTGGCAGTTTCGGAAGTGGCGACCGACAGGTTTGTAGTGTTTGGCGATGAGGTACTCCACCATTTCTTGGCGATAAGGGATTTTTAAGACCCGAGCCATGATCTCGAAGAGTTTGCGGAAGTGTTCTTCGGAGGGGTTGGGGACTTCGATCTTATAGGGGATACGACGCAGGAACGCATCATCGACCAGATCTTTGGGTTGCAGGTTGGTGCTGAAAATAACGAGCTGGTTGAAGGGGACTTGCATCTTTTTGCCGCTGCTCATCGAGAGGTAGTCGTACCGTTTTTCGAGCGGCACGATCCATCGATTGAGGAGTTCGTCGACGCTCATGCGTTGGCGGCCAAAGTCGTCGATGAGCAGCACGCCGCAGTTGCTTTTGAGCTGCAGGGGGGCTTCGGAGATATTGGTTTCGGGGCTGCGAGCGATTTCGAGCATCGACATGGTCAATTCACCACCCGCGACGATGGTGGGGCGGCGGATGCGAACCCAGCGATGGTCGACGTTGTTGTCACGAAGGAGGCCGTCCGCCTCGCGGACTGGGGATTCTTCGTGGTTGAGTGGATCGAAGAATCGCATGACTTCACCGTCCACAAGGACGGCGCGGGGGATCCATATGTATTGACCGAAAGACTTGGTGACACGCTCGGCAATACTGGTTTTTCCGTTGCCCGGGTACCCATACAAGAACATACCACGGCCGCTGTTGATGGCTGGGCCAAGTCGATTCAAAAGGTCGTCAGGGATCAGAAGGTCTGCAAAGGCCCGCTTGAGATCTTCTCGAGTGGGGTGTTGGGATTCGATGGATTGAAGCTGGACCGATCGGATGTAGTGTTCGATCGGGACGGGAGCCGCGCCGAAGTAGGTCGTTTTGAGCAAGTGGCGTCGCGCTCGATCCCGACCTGCATCGGTGAGGACATGGATGTAGTCGTTCATCGCAGTGGAGCCAGCGTAGACCGTCAGCTGCTGCATTTTGAGTCGAGACAGTACGGGCTCGACCAAGCGAAAAGGGAGTTTGAGATGGTCCGCGATACCGCGGCCGGTCATCTCACCGCGGCTGAGCAAGAGTCGGGCAACGATCTCTTCGACGATCGATTCCGAAAGGCCGGCATGTTCTAGGGATTTGGGTTCGGCGGGGATGATCGGTTCGTTGGCATCTTCGGTCCAGCGAAATCGATCGTCCTGAGGGCGATGGATCGCCGAGGAGCCTTGCGGAAGTGTAGGAGATTTCTTGGGTTCTGCCGAAGAGGGATCATTGGCTGCGGGGGGGGGCGCGGGGGGGGGGCCGACGGACGATTGGTTGGCCAGCCGATTGATCCGTTCGAGAACGTCTTCTAACGAACTCGAGGGGGTGGAAGCCGGGGTTCCGTCCGGTGTCGGATGGGAGGTTGGGGCGTGCGACATGGTACGAGTCCTGCAAAAGTGTCCACAGGATGGGAGTGAGCAACTTCAACGCACTTCTCGTTGTCGAATGCCGCAGGAAGCTTGGTCAAAGAAATCTTTGGGTGGCGGCACAAACCGACCCGAACAAAGAAATTTCTCAAAACTTTTTAAAAGCCCTTGCGGACCTGAATGCCGATCACTATCTTTCTCGTCCCTCGCTGACGCGACCTTTTCCGAACAGGAATGGCCGCGAGAAAAAAGTGAGGGATGGCTTGACAGATGCCGACAACAGCGGCTACCATGTTGGGCCCAATTCGACGGGAGGTCTGGGAAACGACATTCGTTAAGAGTGGCGTTGGCCAAGGTTTTCCTGGCGAAACTTAAACTGATCTTTGACAATCCGGTGGACGAGCCTTCGAGTTGCTGCTTCGCAAGAGGTGGCAACACATGAGAAGTTTTGTGAATTATTTGAATAGGTGTTTCGTTGACCACGGAACACCAACCGGTTTCAAAACCGAAACTATGTTAGTCAGGGCTGCTGAGCAATCGGTGGCCTAAGCATACACAAGTGAAGGGTTTGATCCTGGCTCAGAATGAACGTTGGCGGCGTGGATTAGGCATGCGAGTCGCGCGAGAATGTAGCAATACAAGAAAGCGGCGAAAGGGAGAGGACAACATAGGAATCTGCCCTGGGGACGAGGATAGCGTCGGGAAACTGACGGTAATACTCGATAACATCTACGGATCAAAGGTGTGATTCCGCCCTGGGATGAGCCTATGCCCCATTAGCTAGTTGGCGGTGTAATGGACCACCAAGGCTATGATGGGTAGCTGGTGTGAGAGCACGACCAGCCTCACTGGCACTGAGACACTGGCCAGACACCTACGGGTGGCTGCAGTCGAGAATCTTCGGCAATGGACGAAAGTCTGACCGAGCGACGCCGCGTGCGGGATGAAGGTCTTCGGATTGTAAACCGCTGTCGAGGGGAATCAAATGCAGGGGGGTTCTCCCCCTTGTTTGAGAGAACCCTGGAGGAAGGGGAGGCTAAGCTCGTGCCAGCAGCCGCGGTAAGACGAGCTCCCCAAACGTTATTCGGTATCACTGGGCTTAAAGAGTTCGTAGGCGGCGAAGTAGGTGAGGTGTGAAAGCCCTCGGCTCAACCGAGGAACTGCGCTTCAAACCGCTTCGCTAGAGGGAGATAGGGGTAAGCGGAACAGATGGTGGAGCGGTGAAATGCATTGATATCATCTGGAACACCGGTGGCGAAAGCGGCTTACTGGATCTTTTCTGACGCTGAGGAACGAAAGCTAGGGTAGCGAACGGGATTAGATACCCCGGTAGTCCTAGCCGTAAACGATGAGCACTAGTCTGAAGGACTCTCACAGTCTTTCGGCTGAAACTCAAAGGAATTGACGGGGGCTCACACAAGCGGTGGAGGATGTGGCTTAATTCGAGGCTACGCGAAGAACCTTATCCTAGTCTTGACATGCTTAAGAACCTGACTGAAAGGTTGGGGTGCCCGCAAGGGAGCTTTTGCACAGGTGCTGCATGGCTGTCGTCAGCTCGTGTCGTGAGATGTCGGGTTAAGTCCCTTAACGAGCGAAACCCCTATCTCTAGTTGCCAGCGCGTCATGGCGGGGACTCTAGAGAGACTGCCGGTGTTAAACCGGAGGAAGGTGGGGATGACGTCAAGTCCTCATGGCCTTTATGATTAGGGCTGCACACGTCCTACAATGCGTTATACAAAGGGAACCAAAACAACTCGCCTGCATGAAGCTGGAATCGCTAGTAATCGCGGGTCAGCATACCGCGGTGAATGTGTTCCTGAGCCTTGTACACACCGCCCGTCAAGCCACGAGAATCGGGGGGGCCCGAAGTCGCCGAGCTAACCGTAAGGACGCAGGCGCCGAAGGTCAACTTGATGATTGGGACTAAGTCGTAACAAGGTAGCCGTAGGGGAACCTGCGGCTGGATCACCTCCTTTCTAAGGATTATTAGAACGTGATTGCCTCGTGCAATCATCGATCCGTGAGCACAAAACGACTTGTGGAAAGAAGCTCGTCCAAACGGGTTGGTCACTCACGACCAACCCAGAACAACCGGATTTCAAAATAGACCCGGCATGGTGCAAACCATGCCGGGTTTTTTTGTGCACCTATCCCTTCCGCGGGCTCCACCCCGTAGAGCAGTTGTCCTCAACTGCTCCCACCCTGCGTTACCAATGCCCCAAACCCCGCGGGGACACACACTTCGCCGTTCCTGCACGAAATGCTTGCTTTGCTGAGAGAGCCTTCTGGTGTGTGTCCCCGCGTGGAGTGGAATAGGAAAGTGTCTGTCCCCACGTGGAATGGTGCTGTCTGCCTTCAACTCTCGATCTGACCGATCTGTCTGATCGGAACACTCCCCCCTGAAAGATTCCACCCCTTGGTTGCGTTATCTTGATGGAACGGGATCCCGAATCGGACCCCACGATGCTGGCCGTCCCATGAGCCATTCCAAATGGGGAGGTTCTTTCATATTCCACGGTTCCCATTTGCCATGAATGACCTCAACCCTGAAACGAGAGCCAGTCTGCTGCTCAGGTTGCAGGATTCGGCCGATGCGGTCGCTTGGCAGGACTTCACCGAAATTTATTCACCCGTGATCCACCGAACGGCTCAACGCATGGGACTGCAATCCGCCGATGCCGACAACGTCGTCCAAGAGGTCCTTCTGGCCGTTTCCAAATCGATCCATCAATGGCTCGATCGTGAAGATCGAATCGGGTTCCGCCCTTGGTTGTTCCGAATCGCTAGAAACAAAGCTCTCGATCTGCTCACGCGCCGTGCCACCCGACCCGAATACGGCTCCGATGTCGAGTGGAACGACTTGGTGCAGCGCGAGTCCGTTACCGCAAACTACTGGGATATCGAGTACCGCTGGGAACTTTTCACACGCGCCGCCACGGAAGTTCGACGCACCGCAGCCCCCTCCACCTGGCAAGCGTTCTGGATGTCGACTATCGAAGATCGCCCTATCGCCGAGGTCGCCCAGTCGCTCGGTGTTCGCGAAGGAGTCGTCTATCTCAGCCGATGCCGCATCATGGATCGCATTCGGAAACTGGTAAAGCAGTGGGAGACGAGCGAATGAAACCGCTGAATCCATCGCCAAAGGACCGAGCCTGCTGCAGTCCCGATCAACTCCACGATCTTCTCGTGGGCAGTGTCCAAGATTCCGAGTCCGACGCATGGCTCCAACATCTCGAGCAATGCTCGTCCTGCCAAGCCAAACTCCAGGCCTTGGCCGGCGAGGACGAAGAGTGGAACCAAGCCCGCGAGGTTCTGTCCTCCTCGAATAGCCAAGGACTCGCGCCGCAAGACGGCCATGATGCCCCACGAAAGGAGGATGGCCCGCAGCAGAATGATGGCCCGCAGCAGAATGGTGGGCCTCGAGGGGATGACTGGGTCGAGTCCCTGTCGCGAAAACTGTTAGCCCCTCCTTCGCATCCCGAGTTGCTCGGACGGCTTGGCCGGTACGACATCGAGCAGCTGCTCGGTTCCGGCGGCATGGGGATCGTCTTCAAAGGCTTTGACACCGAATTGCATCGCACCGTCGCGATCAAGGTATTGGCTCCTTCGTTAGCCTTCCACGGTTCCTCGCGTCATCGGTTCGCGCGAGAAGCCTGCGCAGCAGCCGCAGTCGTGCACGAAGATGTCGTTCCCATCTACGACGTCGATGCCAACCGCGAAACTCCCTATCTGGTGATGAGATACGTCCCCGGCGAATCGCTCCAAGCCCGCATCGATCGCGTGGGACCACTCGAACTCAAGCAAATCCTTCGGATCGGTAAACAAGTCACCGCGGGATTGGCCGCTGCGCATGCGCAAGGACTGATCCATCGCGATGTAAAGCCGGCCAACGTATTGCTCGAAGAGGGAATCGACCGCGCGCTCCTGACCGATTTCGGTCTCGCCCAAACCATCGACGATGCAGGAGGAACTGCATCCGGGATCTTGCCCGGTACCCCGCAATACATGTCCCCCGAACAAGCTCGTGGAGAGAAGCTCAACGTCCAAAGCGATTTGTTCAGTGCAGGCAGCGTCTTGTATGCCATGTGCACTGGGCGAGCGCCGTTTCGCGCAGAGACATCGCTCGGCGTGCTTCAAAAGATTCGAGAGTCGCAACCTAAACCGATTCGCGAACTCAATCCCGAGATCCCCAGTTGGCTAGTGCAGATCGTCGACACCCTGATGGCCAAGGATCCAAAAGATCGCTATGCCTCAGCAAGCGAGGTTTCCGAACTGCTCGAGCAGTGCCTCGCACACGTTCAGCAACCGCTCGACTCGGCGCTGCCATCTTCCTTGCGAATGCGTTCAGCGAAATCTTCGAAGCGTATGCGGATTCTCAGTTTCGCGATTCTCGGAACATTGGCGATCGCGGGCATCGGATTCATCGCGTCGCAAATGACCCTCAGTGGATATCGAGGCACGCTTCCCCCCAATATTCGATGGGGAAACGCAACCGGCGCCAGCACCATACCTGGTGCCATTAATACACCGACAAAAAGTTTTGAGTGGAAAGTGCTTACATTGCCGCCGGCTCCCGAGGACAAGATCCTCAATGCTCTAGAAGAGACCGTCGAAGTCGAATGGAACGGGGTGCCCCTGGAACAATCGCTCGCGGAGTTATTGGAGCCGATCGCTCTTGATTACCGAGGCTACATCACCAATCGGGCGATGTCCTCAGAATTCGACACTGTGGTTGATTTGCAATCGCGAGCATCGCGCAAGCAGATACTGCAACGGCTGCTAGAACCAAGGCAACTGGGATACATTGTCCACCCATCGCGTATCGAGATCGCCGACATGGAGTATGTGCGAGGGCACCCTACGATGCGCAGGTATCTCTTGTCTCACGTATGCAAAACGAACCTCGAGGCGGCCGAGATTGTGCGAGTGCTCCAACGCATGTTGAGTTTGAACGACCCCGAGTCGGTTCCAATGACTCTCAACGGTCCGATCTTGTTGGTTCGCGCGACCGAGTCAGACCACGATCAAATCACGCAAATACTGGCGGCGCTGGCCGAGGCTGTTCAACCTCAATAACACCTTCTATCTTTGGCTCACGCATCTTTTCAACGAACCGGAGAACGAATCATGACTAGGTTAACGAGTGGGGTGCGGAACCCGTGGGTTTGGTCGATAACTTGCTTTTTGGGGACATCGATTTACTGCGTATCGATACTGGTTGCTCAAGAACCATTGCGGTATGTACAGCTTGCTCAACAGCAATCGGCCTTGGACTGGGAGCCGTTTGACGAACCGCGGCTGCAACAGCTCGTGTCCCAAGGGAACATAGTCATGGTTTACTTTACGGCCGAGTGGGCCGTGAACGGCAAGCGGAATCTGGAAGTGGCAATTCATACACCCAAGGTCCGCGAAACCGTCAACAAGAACCGAGTGATCTCCATGATTGCAGATCTCACACAAAATCCATTGTCATTTCAGGAATCGTTGAAGAAGGTGTGGAACACCGAATCGCTTCCCTTGCTTGCCATATATAGGCCCAAGCAATTGGAGCAGCCGATTCTGCTTCACGATCTCTTCACCGAGTCGGAAGTTCTCAAGGCACTCGAAGATGCAGGGGGTAGACCAACGAGTTCTAAGGATGCTGCTCCTGCGGGTGGTGGCAAGGGCGCCGGTTCCAGCGTGGGAAGCGTCGATAGCGTGCTTTCACCTCCCGTAATGACATGGAGTAATCCGCCAGGAACGAAGCCCGACTGGTTGATTCGAGGTGAGAACGCCATGCGTGCTCGCGAGAGAGTACGGCGAAAGCTTGATGAGTCGAAGGAGCTCGAGTTCAATAACCAACCCCTTAGTTCGGTGTTGACGTACCTTTCCGATGCTTACGGGTTTCCAATCCATGGCAATGCCAAGAGTCTCGAGAAAGCAATGGTGACTCTTGAGGAACCGATCACGCTCAACGCGACCGGAAGCCTTCGCAGTGTCTTACTTCGAATTCTTGATCCATTGGGTTTGGATTACATCGTTCTTGAAGATGGATTGGAGATAAGAACGGGACGAGAAGCGATCCTCCACGGAGCGGTCCGCGCATACAACCTAAAGCATGTGGCCAGCAACAATTTGGAAGGGCTAGAAATCGTCAGTACGATCCAAAAAATGGTGCACCCAAGTGAATGGGCTGAAAACGGTGCCTCATGCCATTTGATCGGCTCGGTCCTGCTGGTGAAAGCCTCCGAAGGGATGCACGACGAAATCGAGAGACTTTTATCGCAATTGAACGCGATGCGTACCGATGAGAACAACCCATAGTAGAGCAGTTGTCCTCAACTGCTCTCGCCCTGCGTCGCCATACGGACGGAGTTGCGAGCTATTGCACCGTACCAACGAGGTCTGATTCGCGACCGGTCGGCGAGATTGGAACGTCATTCCAATGAAGAACGCAGCGTGGGAACAGCAGAGGACTGCTGTTCTACCTTGGAGCAGTCGTCCCCAACTTCCCTCTCTCAGAAAGAACCATCATGGTAAACGCATCGATCCGAATATGCCTAACGGCACTCTGCCTCCTGGGCTCATCGCTCCAAGGATTCTCTCAGGCACCCGCATTTCCAAAACCATCGAATGAAGGGCACAAACTGTCGATTCTTGCCAAAGAATATTTGGAGAGGTTCGGCGAGAATGCCATCTCATGCAAAGCCAAATTCACTACGGAGGGCCGACTGAGCTTTGTGGAAATAGTTACGGGAGAGCCATGGGAAGGGCAGCTTCAGTTTGCCCCTAGGGACGGATTGCGAATCGAATTGGCTTGTTCGATTGGAGAATACTCCTCACTAACATCTGGTAGCAAGAACCATGTGGTATGGAAGTGGATACCTAATGAGCATGCGAAACGGGGGACTTCTCAGAGCATCCCATCGGCGATGATCGGGCGGCAGACGTCGCTGATGATCGGCAAGTACTGGCCAGCATGGTTGGACTTCATCGTTAACACGAAAGCGTATCTCTACTTTGACCCAGTAACCATGGACGACGGAATCGAACGTTGCAACATCCGTTCTGCCGGTTCCGATGCAACCATCGAGGTTGTGTTTCGAGAGACCCCTCAGGGAATCGAAGTGCAGAGCATTTCGACGCGGATTTCTGACCAGCTGGTCGTTTCATCCAATTTCAAAAATGTCCTTATCGGAGACCTGTGGGTTCCTCTGAGCAGCAATGCAACGCAAGAAGGGGTCGGTTATCAAGGCAAGGGAAGAATCGAGTTTTCCGGTCACCATTTCGGAACGCCGGAGCTCAATTGGCTCGTTGAGTTCGAAGAAGGCGTCACGGTAACGGATCAGATCAATAACGTAACGTACAAGGTCAAAAAGCCGTAAATTGGGAAAGGCTCCAAGGCTACAGCTCACGATTCATTGAAAATCACCCCGAGATCGAGCACGAGCTCCGCATCCGAGATTTGAATCGTGAGACTTGTGTTTGCGGCTAGGATCGATGGTTGATGTGTCTGCGAACCCTCGACAAACTGGTACCTCTCCACCCATCGCTCGTTGATGTTGACAATCCAGTATTCTTCAACACCTGAAGAGCGATAAATCGCCGCTTTGGCGCGATCGCGATCGATAGAAGTATCCGCCACCTCGATCACAAGCCGACATTCCTGCCCTGAAGGATGACGCGTTCGAAAATCGTGATGATTCCCTCGAACAATCGAAAGATCCGGCTCTGGTTCACTTTTCGCGGTGGTGATCGGTAGCTGGCATTGAACGAGGTAGCCAAGGGGGAGTTGGCTGTGAAACCAATCGGCCAGGACTCTGACAACATAGCCGTGCATTGGGCCGTGATTCATTTTTTCAACGATCCATCCTTCGAGCAGTTCCACTTTGTCCTCGGGAGTCAATATTCCCATCGCGCCAAGCTGCCGATACTGCGCTACGGAAAAGCGGCGCAGCGGCCAAGGGGGAGCGATCGCTGACGACCACTCGGAATCGGTCATTGTTGAATCACTCAGCATCGCTCGCGGATACTCCTTGAGGAGCTGAACCATCGCTCCTTAAAGCCAATCAAATCATCGCCTCATTACCCTTCTCATTCTAATCCTGCGAACGGCAAGGACAATCGCGTCGGAGTATCGAGCCTATCTGAATGTAGGCTCCGGGGGGACTCATCCTCCGTAGATCTCACAAGAAATGCTGGCTTTCTTGAGCATACCTGCCGAGTGTGTGTCCCTAACCCCCAAAAAACCGTCAGTCAACGATAATGACGACCCATTGTCGAATGTTAGCCGAGATGCGCGAGCATCCGGGTTGAAGTGTGTACGGCGTTGCGATGTTAACTACAGTTCCACCCGAGAGCTTGCGCTCTGCGGCTTTTATACGGGGACTGATCAGCGACACACGCAGCCTTGAATAGGTCATGAATATGCTCGCAGCGCGGGAACAGCAGAGGACTGCTGTTCTACCGTAGAGCCGTTGTCCTCAACGGCTCCCGTCCAGCGTCACCAACCGGCATGAGTTACGATCGATTGCACCGTGCCAACGAGTCTCTGACTTATTACCGAGCGATAAGATTGAAACGTCAAGAAAATGAGTAACGGAGCGCGGGAACAGCAGAGGACTGCTGTTCTACGATTCGCCCGCAAACAAATCGTGAAGATCGAGACGGGCATCGGGAGCGATGAGGGGAGAGATCGTTTCGGTGCTCGATGCGATC
>JALOQW010000245.1 GCA_025459275.1 Pirellula sp. | reverse complement strand
CGGAGATCCTCGATGCGATTCTTTACGCTTTCGTCGAGAATACCAGGCAAAGTGAAGAAGAGAGTTTCTCGCGTAAGCTTCACAACCTCGAGCAGTCACTGAGTATGCAGGCGCAACTGCGGGAGAAGTTATCGCTGGATTCCCAAAAGTCAAAACCTGGCCTCAGAGAAAACCTGGCAGATATGTATGAACAGTTGTACATGGACACTCAGCAAAAGATCGCGGCAATGCGTTTCCAGACCGATGTTGCGACGGATCGGATAACGATCCTCTCTAGCTCGCGGTGACCGGCAGTGCATCGCGCGCTGCTACGCCGAGACCGGCGATTGAGGACGAAATCACCCGATATTTGTCGGCTGGACTGCTTCTACTGTGTCGCCCAGCAGGGGATCTATTATTCTGTAGGGTATGAACTCCAACTCCCTGATTGACCAGATCGTTGCCCTTGTAGGCTCAGAGGAATACCGTCCGTGCAAGCCTCGGATGATTCTCAAACAGTTGAAGCTGCCTGAAGAGGAGTATCGATCCCTGCGGCGCGCGATCAAGCAACTGATCCGCGAAGGACGACTCCAGTTCGGAGCCAACCATCTCGTCTATCCGCCAACTTCCGCGTCAGTAGCGACTCAACCGACAAAGACCAAGGACTTGGCTCCAGTTGCGAAGCGTGAAAAGAAGGATAACAACACCGTCGTCGGAATCTTCCGCAACGCCCCGAGCGGTGGCTACGGATTCGTGGAGGTGCCGCGAGGTCCGGAGGCTTCCATTCCCGACATCTTCATTCCGCCTTCGCGAAAGAAGAACGCGATGGACGGAGACAGCGTGCGTGTGCGAGTCCGACAGCCGGATCGAGCAGGACGACTCGAAGGGGAGATCGAAGAAATCCTCGAACGTGGTCGGCGCGAGTTTACCGGAACGTTCGTCATCGAGAACGGTAAGTCGTTCGTTTGGATTGACGGAGCAAAACTCGATCAACCGGTTGAGATCGGCGATGTGCGAGGGCTACCGCTCGAGACCAACGACAAAGTCATTGTGGAACTCGTGCGGTTCCCGGATGCATTCCATCCTGGGGAAGCGGTCATTCTCAAAGTGCTTGGCTCTTTGAGGAATCCTGCAGTCGACACAATGGCTGTCATCCATCAGTTCGGGCTGCCCGAAGAGTTTCCCGAAGAGGTCATCGAGGATGCTCGCACGCAAGCCGATCGATTCAACGAAGACGTAATTCCTCCCGATCGCCGCGACTTGACCGCGACCCCAACATTGACGATCGATCCGGTCGATGCTCGTGACTTCGATGATGCGATATCGCTGAGCCGCAATGAAAAGGGGAACTGGGAGTTGCTGGTTCATATCGCGGACGTCGCATTCTTCGTTCCCGCGAGCAGCAAATTGGATGACGAGGCCAAGAAGCGCGGCAACAGCGTTTATCTTCCCGACCGGGTGATACCGATGTTGCCTGAGACGATCAGCAACCATTTGGCTTCGCTCCAGCCCGATCGCCATCGTTTGGCCAAGACAGTGTTTATGGAGTACTCACCGGATGGTGTGTTGCTCCATAGCGAGGTTCACAACAGCGTCATTCGCAATGCCCACCGCTTCAATTACGAACAGATCGATCAGTACTTGGAGGACCGTGAGCCATGGCGTGAACGACTCAAGCCAGAGATCTTTGAATTGGTGGCCAACATGCACGCACTCGCCATGTTGCTGCGAAGCAATCGAAAGCGGGATGGCGGGATCGAGTTGACGTTGCCTGAAGTGAAGATCGAACTCGATCGAGCTGGCAAGGTAAAAGGAGCTTACGTCGTCAAGTACACGGAAAGCCATCAGATCATCGAGGAATTCATGCTGGCAGCGAATCAAGCCGTGGCGCGCTGGCTCGATACGCTGCAGCTCCCATTCTTACGCCGCGTGCACGCACCACCCGATCGCATGAAGATTCGACGGCTCTCCGAGTTTGTAAAAGCTCTCGGATTACCCGTCGAAGACATGCAAGATCGATTCGAGATCCAACGGGTCGTCGACAGCGTCAAAGGCCAGACGACCGAATATGCCGTCAACTACGCGATTCTAAAGAGCATGTCGAAGGCGGTGTATCAATGCGAGTTTGAGCGCCATTACGCGCTCAACATGTCTCACTACTGTCATTTTACCAGCCCCATTCGGCGCTACCCGGATCTGGTGGTGCATCGCATTGTTGAAAAGCTCATCCAGGGACAGCCCGCTAAAGAGAATCCGGAGGTTCTCGAGAAATTGGGCGAGCATTGCAGCAATACCGAACAAACGGCAGAGAACGCTGAACGAGAATTGGTTCGTGTCAAGCTGTTGCATTACCTCGACAAAAAAATCGGGGAATTGCTCACAGGCATTGTGGCTGGGGTTCGTCCCACCGGCTTGACGGTACGCGGCGTGGAAATCCCGATCGATGGACTGATCCCTGTCGAGCGACTGCCGCAGGATCGCTATCACTTTGATCGTGAGACCCATACGCTTGAAGGGTACCGAACGGGAAATCGCTTTCGTCTCGGTGATGAACTGATCGTCCGCATCGAGAAAGTCGACTTAGCCCGTCGGCAGTTACTGTTCCGACTCGAAAAAGTGACGCACCATGCCAAGCTCCCCTCTTTCTCGAAAGGCAAGTCCAAGAGAACGAGCCCTCCCGCCAGCCAACGGTTCGGCGAACGGCAGAGCAAACGCCCGGGCAAGAAGAAGCGGCGCAGGTAAGCAAAGAAACCTAGTGCCGCTTTTGGGGATGCAGTATCTCGTTCAACAAAAGTGGGATAGGCTTCCAGCCTGTCAGCAAGTGCCGTTAAGTCGCCAATGCTCGCACTTAATGACGTGCAGTTCGCAGGCAGGATGCCTACGCCACGTGCTTATTGAACGGCATGCGTGTAAGCACTTATCCAGCTTGGCGTATTTTGGCTTCCTGCGAGTATCGTTGGAGCCAATCCGCAATCGCGGTGAGTGAGTACTCTAGGTCCAGCAGGACCTTGGCGGCCAGTGCGCCATCAAGAACTCGATGATCGCAGAGAAGCACCACATCGCATTCACCGCACTTCTGAATCGGGCCCATCGAAAGACTCGTCGCGGTCACCAACGGATGATGGGCGTTCAAAGCTCCCCAACCACCGAGATTGGAGATGCTAAAGGTTCCAAGATGTTTGGCCCTTCGCCGGCCGCACCATTGCATCAATAGAGACCACGTCATTGCGCGGATCGGTCCGATGCGACGCTCCATTTTGAGCCCATCTCGAAAGAAGGATTCGATCGGATCGAGTGAGAGGGAAGCGATCGATTTCTGAGTCTCTTCGGGGGTCATGCGATGCGCATTGCCAATCCGCCCCCAGACCAAACGCTCATTCCCTTGATCGTCAGTGCGATGGACCGTTATGGATGCGATAGGGTGAGGATGGCGGTACAGGTAGGGAACCGGCTTCGACACGTAGATATCGCGTAACTCCGGGATTCGCTCTGATAGCCGCGAATACGTATGGGTTAGTAGCGCCGCCCAGCCGATTCGGTCCGGCATGTTGCGTCGAATTGTCTCGACCTGCCCGAGCTGCATGCGACGATGCACAGGGAAGCTTGGAACGTGCTTGGCAGCATTGGCGATGTCAACTGCCATGCGCCGATGGTTAGGCAACCAGCGGCGCGATCCTCGGTCTCGAGATGGAGATACCATCGTCATCGGCTGATCCTGGTAGAGCGTTACTTCGTTGTCTTCTTCAGCTCATCCAGCGTGGCTTGGGTTTCTGCGGCCCCGACGCGGCTCTTCTTGGGAGTGAGGAAGTTCGTGACTTGGGCATTGGCCAGCAATTTCGACATAGCTTGGTCCATTTCGAGGCGAGTCTTCTTTTCCCGGATTTCCTTGGTCAACTCGTCTCGTACGGCATTGGCATCACGAACCACCGGGTCTGTGAATCCTTGACATCGAAGAATGACATATTGGCCGTTGACTTCAATGATTGCGGACATCTCACCTGGCTTGAGGCCGAACGCTGCCTTTTCAAGGTTGGGTTGACCACCATGTCGTCGCAAAGGGGGAACCTTACCGAAGTTACTCTTGGAACTTGGTTCGACCGAGAACTGATTCGCGAGTTCACCAAAGAATTGTTCGGTGGGTCGATTGCGCGCCATTTCCCATACTTCCTGGGCAGTCCGTTGGTTGCTCAAGACGATGGCGAGAATCTCGGCTCGCGTGCCGAAGTTGGCTTCGAATCCCTTTTGGAGGTCTTCTTCGGTGACTTGAACACGCTGAGCGACCAGTTTCTTGAGCGCTACCGTGGGCCACACCACATCGCGCACATACATGTCGAGGGTCTTCCCTTCTTCGCTCAGGACATCTGCGATCCAGCGTTCCATGTCTGGCTTGCCTTCCGATGTCACATAGCCATAGAACTCGGCAGTGTGTCGGATCTCGGCATCGATATCCGATTGGTCCACTTGAAGATTTGCAGCGGTCAAAGCCTGCTCGACTAGTTTCAAGTTGATCTCGTTGTCGAGGGTTGGAGGCCCGAATCGCTTGACACATTCCTTTTCCAGGACATCCATGGTCAAGGCCTGGCCATTGATCATCGCGGCAACGCCAGGGTACTGCTGCTGCAGCTCGGGCTTTCCGAGAACGGTGATCACCTGCGCGTCGCTGCGCAGTTTCGTATAAGTGGCTTCGGCCGACTTGCGGAGCTTGTCTTCCTCCAGGTCATACCGGATTCGATTTTGAAATTCAGCCATTTGGGCTGCTGGAGGATTGGCGGGTGGGAAGTGACGAACGCACTGCAGGGTAATATGCAATTCACCGATCGAAAAGATCTTCGAGATCTCGCCCGGCTGCAATGCAAAGGAGATTTGTTCGATCTGATCATCTCCCATGTTCTTACGAATCGGAGGTAGAAGACCTTCGACACTGGCGCTGGCCGGATCTTCGCTGTGATCCCGTGCAAGGGTTTTGAATTGTTCGGGGTTGGCCATGGCTTGCTGATGCAATTGCGTCAGCTTCTGCAGATCCCGGGACGCGATCATCCGAACCTGGACCTTCGGTCCGAATTCGCGTTGATAGGCCAAATCGATTTCTTGAGGAGAAACTTGAATGGTGTCCTTGCTGAGGGCCCGTAGAGATAGCATGTGCCACACGATATCGGTGGCGTAGTACTCCGGAGCTATGTTTCGCTCATCCTGCAAAAGTTTGAGAAACATCGGGACACTCAGCCCGAATTTCGATGCCGTTCGAGCGATCTCGTCATCGACATCTTTCTTGGTGATTTCGATTCCGCGAGCCTGGCAGGCTTGGAGCAGGAGTGTTCGATTCACCATGTTTTCGAGCAGTTCTTCCCCATGCCGCACGACGCATTGCTGCGCCAACTCTGCCAAGGAGATCGATTGTCCGTTGACCGTCGCAACGACTGCCGGGCCGACGTCTGCCTGCTGGACGCTTCGAGTCGCGGATGCGGGAGTTGCTTGAACCTTTCCGGTTTTCCCCCCTTGCGAACGGTCTTGAGCCATTCCCAAGGGTGCCCATCCAAGGAGCATCCCGAACGTTCCGCAAAGGCAGCTTCGTAGGGTCTGGTTTCGTAGCATGGACAATCGCATGGGTTTCCTCGTGAAAAATGCGAAAGAGTTCTCAATAGCAATCCATTCATGACTTCATGGGCTGGGAGTGTACGTAAGAGAGAAAAACTGGGTCAATACAGATTTGGTGGGCTGGGGGGTGCGGTTGCGGTCAAGGCGATAAGTGACCACAATTTCTTGGACAAGGATCGATGTCCCACGTGGACTTCGGCTCGATCGCATGATCGCTCGATCGTTTGATCTATAACAAGTGCTGACCATCCAACGACTTCACACCCCCCGATGCAAACACTTGCTAGCGAAAGTCCGAAATCTGCGATGGCTGAACATGCCCGATCCGAGGCGTTTCGTTCCTCGGAAGGCGCGTGGCGATTCGAATTATCGCGAGATGCCTGGTCCCATTTGCAGTTGACGGACGCTCGTGGGCAAGTCTACCGAGACATTGTGGTGCTTCCGCTGTTTCCTGTCGCTACTCCGAAAGAGTGGATCTCTTTGGTGACATCCGACGGAGAGGAGTTGGTCTGCTTGCGAGATGTGTCTGTTTTGTCGCCGCAGAACCGAGCCTTGGTGGAAGAAGAGCTAGCGTATCGCGAGTTTGTGCCTCAGATCCAGAAAGTGATATGGGTTTCCGGGACCCAGGAACCGTGCGAATGGGAAGTCGATACCAATTTCGGGAGAACGCGCTTCGTCCTCAACTCGGAAGAGGATGTCCGGCGTGTTAGTGCGTGGACGGTTCATTTTGTCGATGCCAGTGGCGGCAGATTTCGCGTCGACGATGTTCGAAAACTGGATCATCGTTCCCGATCGTATGTGGAATGGTACGTGTAAACACCAACGAAGCAATCGTCAGGAATGGTTTCAAGAGATATTCAAGGTCGCATGATCCTGCTAGGGACGGGGACGAGCGTCGGTGTGCCTTGTTTGGGTTGCAGTTGCGATGTGTGCACCGGAGGGCATCCGCGCAATCAACGCACCCGGGCCAGTGCCATTGTAGGGTTGCCTGAGGGGAACTTGCTGATTGATACGGCTCCGGACCTTCGTACCCAATTGCTTCGAGAGCAGATCGGACTTGTCCATGCCGTGCTTTACACTCATGAACACGCCGATCATTTGCATGGCTTGGACGACGTAAGACTTTTCCCATTCATGCTTGGACATGCCATTCCGATTTATGCGTCGGCAACTGTGGAAGAACGTATTCGAAGGGTGTTCGATTACGCTTTTTCGGATCGGCAACCAACCCATGCGGGTTCGGTACCACAACTTGAATTGCGACGGTTGGATGAGCAGCCGTCGCAGATCCTTGGGGCACAAGTAACCCCGATCCCGTTGATTCACGGTCCCCATTGCCGTGTATTCGGATTTCGATTCGGAAACGTAGCTTATTGCACCGACACGAATCGAAT
>JALOQW010000244.1 GCA_025459275.1 Pirellula sp. | reverse complement strand
CCTGGCCTTCGCGAGTTCCTGCAGGGCCATGTCTCGGCGAGCAGCAGGCAAATGGTTCCAGGCCAGTCGATAATAGAGTTCGACCGAAGCCCAATTCCGTCGGTTCTTGGCTCGCTCTGCCAGCCCAAGATAATAGGCGGCCGCATCGGGGTCCGCTTGTTCCAAGATCTGCCCGTGACCGCTCAACGCTGCCAAGTAATCGTATTCAGGACTCTCGATTCTTCCTTTGGGCGACGCAGCAATATGGACTCTATCTTGAGGAGGGGTGCTGTGCAGTTTGGGTTGACTCGGATTCCGCCCCACTTGGGAACGAATCATTGAATCGAGTTCTTCCAAGTCGATCACCGTCGCCTGCACCGAAGAGGCTCCTCCCCCAAACGTGCTGCCTGCCGCAGAGCGACCTGCCATCGGACCTCGGCTGCTCGCCCCCATTCGTCCGTAGGTGCTGCCACCTAAACCGACGGCGCCTGAATCCGGCACAGCCACGGAGGTCGAGATATTGAAAGATCCGACCGTTGGCAACTGAACGACCTGCGCAAGAGAATCAGACGTCGTGAGCAAAAGAACCGCGAACAGGATTAGCGGAAACAAGGATTTCATGAATCGGAACCTCCACTCGAACGACGTCATCGCGCGACTTCATCGTCAGCGCGAACAGCGGATGGAATTGGGGTTTTCCCAATGCATCCTAAGCCTCCAGTGTAATCGATTTAGGATTGAGTGGTTACGGGAAGTTTCAAGAACTCGGTGAGGAGAAAGCTCGAGCCGTGGTGGCCTGGACCGCGCAAAACGGATATCCTTAACTGTAGTTTCATTCCTCTCTTCGAACCGATTACGGGAGCTGTCCAACAATGGCCACGGCAGAATCAACCATCAAGTTACCGAAGGTTAAGCACACGGAATGCTTTATTGACGGCAAGTGGCGTCCGGCTGCATCAGGAAAAACGTTCGAAACGATTAATCCGGCAACGGAAGAAGTCATCTGCGAGGTCGCAGAAGGAGACAAGCCTGATATTGACGCCGCAGTGAAAGCTGCTCGCAAGGCGTTTGATGGCGGGCCATGGAGCAAAATGGATGCTCGCGATCGCGGCAAACTGATGTTCCGATTGGCAGACCTGATCGAAGAAGAAATCGACGAATTTGCCGCCTTGGAGAGCCTCGACAACGGTAAACCGATAAACGAAGCTCGCAAAGGGGACCTTCCCTTGGTGCTTGACTGCCTCCGCTATTACGCTGGTTATGCCGACAAGATCCACGGATCGACGATCCCGATTCGCGGCAACTATTTCACCTACACACGTCGCGAGCCCGTCGGTGTCGCTGGTCAGATCATCCCCTGGAACTTCCCAATGCTGATGGTGGCATGGAAGTGGGGGCCTGCGTTGGCCTCCGGCTGTACCATCGTCATGAAGCCAGCCGAGCAAACTCCCCTAACCTGTTTGCGTTTGGCGCAGCTAGCCCAAGAAGCAGGCATCCCGGACGGCGTGATCAATGTCGTTCCAGGCTTCGGTCCGACCGCAGGAGCGTCCCTCGTTAAGCACCCCGGAGTCGACAAGATCGCCTTCACGGGCGAGCACCGAACCGCTCAGATCATTATGCGTGACGCGTCGGAGACGCTGAAACGGCTTACGTTCGAACTGGGTGGCAAGAGTCCCAACGTTGTGATGGCGGATGCAGATCTCGACAAAGCTGCAGCTGGTGCGTACATCGGACTATTCCTTAACCAGGGGCAATGCTGTTGTGCCGGAAGCCGCGTCTTCGTCCAAAAAGCGGCGCATGCGGAATTCGTTGATAAAGTTCGGAAGCTAGCCCAAAAACGCCGTCTCGGTAATCCTCTGTCCCCTGATACCGAACAAGGTCCGCAGGTCGACAAAGCTCAGTTCGATAAGATCATGAGTTACATCGAGAAAGGGAACGCCGAAGGGGCCAAGTGCGTTGCCGGTGGGGATCGTTTTGGCGATCGCGGATACTTTGTTCAGCCCACAGTATTCGATGGGGTAACCGACTCGATGTCGATTGCACAAGACGAGATCTTCGGACCCGTGATGTCGATCCTCACGTTCGATGACTGGGAAGATCTCTTAGCTCGCGCGAACAACACCTTTTATGGTCTCGCTGCCGCCATCTGGACCAAGAACATCAGTCGTGCGCATGAGTTCGCGAAACGCGTTCGCGCAGGTACCGTTTGGGTCAATTGCTACGATGTCTTCGATGCGGGCGCACCGTTCGGCGGGTTCAAGATGAGCGGTCAAGGTCGCGAGCTCGGCGAAGAGGGCCTCAAGGCGTATACCGAAAGCAAGACCGTCACCGTCAGCTTGGACTAATCATGCCGACGCGTTGTTCGCATTCCTCGATGAAAGCGATTTACTCGTCGTACACCTTAGAGAACGAGATCACCGCCTGGGTGGTCTCGTTTTTTTTCGTAGTCCTTGGGACCTGCAGCACTCCAGCCGTGGCCTGGCAAGATACCGTGAATCTGTCCAAAGTCCCCGCCACAGTCCGTGCTCGCATCGAACAAGCAAGCCCTCAAGATTGGGAAATCTTTGTCGCTGCGACCAAGAAGTCGATCCTTGGCACCCACCCTTCAGTCGGTCTCGAAGTAGCCGCGCCGCCGAATCTTACCAAGGATCAGCGGCTGCCTTGGATCTCTATGCGGCTCGTCGAATGGACGCGTTCGCCGGCTTTTGTGGAACACCAACTTCAAGCTTGGTTGCAGGATCGAAGCGGCCCGATCGATTCCGATCGCTTTCCTGCCTGGAATTTCCAGCGACACGAGGATTGGATCCGCAAGAACATCGATGGCAATGAATCATTCCTCACGTTTATGCAACGCCAGTTGGCCGGCGCCTCACTCACCGCTCAAGGAGAGGACAATATTGCAACCGCATCCTGGTTTCGAACTTTTGCGCTAGATTTAGAGCATCAGGAATTGGGCTTGGATCCATCACTCGCATTCATCCAGTCTTCACGTCCGACACCCGAGCGACTACCCATCAGCTTGAAGTGGTCTGACCTGAGTCATTTTCCAGGTGTCGTCCATGACTGCAGCCAAGAAACCGCAAAGCGACTCCAGGATATCGAGGCCGCGATGGAGTCCGTTTTGAATTCCGAGCAACGTGACTGGCAACGTATTCTGATTGATGAAGGGCCAAGACGATGGCACGGCAAACAGATCGACTTTCCCCGTCCAGATCCGATGGAGCTGACGTTCGATCTGTCCGCGATTGGAGATGAACAAGCGAATAATTTTTCCTTTGAGGCGTGGAATTCACCGTGGAGGCATACGGAACCTTGGAGCGTCATTCTGGAATTGGAAGTCGCTCGCATGGATCGTATCTCTTCTTCATCACCGATAACCCTGCTGCGACAGATTGCTAGTGATGCGAAGGGTGGCAATCATCATGAACATGAATGTGCCATCGTTTGGGACCAGGGGAGCATTCAAGTACGATTGAGCCACGCATACCCACAAAGCTATTTGGCCATCAACACTCCTCCCATCATCGTTGAGCCAGGCAGGACCATGATCGCGATCGTGTACGACGGTCTACCGACCACTCAATCGTTGCGAGTTTGGAGCCAAGGGAAATGGCAACCACAACAGTCGTTGCATGATGTTCTCTTACAGGACTTTGCCACGCCTCTTCCTCAAAAACTAGAAATCTCAAGGGGAACTGCCTCCTCTGCTGTGCGTGTGAATCAAGTCGAGTGCTATCGGTCCGCGCTCACCGAGCTTGAATTGAAGGGATGGACTCAGGAGTCAACCTGGAAAGATTGGGGGGCTTGCACCCTCGAAGAGCAATATGCTTCGCGGGAGCATTGGGCCAAACGGGTGGATCTCCAATGGCGATACCAAAGAGAAAGCCTGTTGTTCTACGCCAACAGCTTCGCAACCGCCCTTGCCCGTTGTTCGTTTATGCCAATCCTCGATCCGTCGATTGCATCAGCGATGCCAATCTCACTCGCAAATGGAGTGGGAATCCACAAGGGCCAGTCCTGGAATGATAGCGAGAGGGTTTTGCTGGCAAAGGAATGCGAGGGAGTGAGGTCGACGGTGTTAGCGATGGCGGAGACCGAACGCCAGTGGCAACAGATGATTCAAGGGAGGGTTGACGCGCATGCATCGGATTCAATGGATGAACTCCGCAATATTGCAGAAAGATTTCGAAACCGCTGGGACCGACGCGAGTTGATTCTCGACTTGGTCTTGTCTGACGCCTGGACCAGGATTGCTATTGCTTCTACCCCGTAGGATCGCGTAGTGTCCCTGGCGGAACGTGTTGCTTCCATGAACTTCGCAGGACGCGGAGAGGGCAACACAAACGGCGAAGGAATCAGCAATGGATGCAATACGGTCCCAAAACGATAAGGTGATTGGCGCTGCGATTCAGGTACCGATTCCAAGAAAGTACGCAGTCGCCGTATGGGCCATGATGCTCATGTTTGCGTGCAGCAACGTTGCGTTTTCACAAGGCTCCAGGTCATCGCAGCCCAATGGCTCCAAGCCTCGCACAACCAACGCTACGGGCGGAAACCTTGCTGCATCCAACACCCAAAAAACACCACAAAAACCACCATCGCTAAGAATCTGGAACGATCCTAACTCGCCCGGCGGCCAGAAGCCCGGTGATTGCTACTTTCGAAGGGTGATGGACCTTCCAGAGGTCGAAAAGTCCTTCGTTGAAATCGAAAGCACATCCGGATCTGAGGTCTTTTTCAATGGTCGCCGCATTCGCACGATCAAGCCGAATTCAGGTAAAGAGCGGATCGATCTGCAGAGCTTGGCACGTCCAGGCAAGAATTGTCTCGCGGTTCGAGTGCTGGATCGTGAGAACGCAAACCCAGGCCTACGTGCCGATTACTTCTTCAAGCCAACGAAAGGGAACTGGCGAGTTGTCGTCAGCGACGGTGAATGGTTGGCAACGAAACTGCCCACAGCAAATTGGCAGATGGTTCCGTTTAACGACCAGGCGTGGATGCCAGCCATCGACTTGGATGCCAACTCAGCCGAGTCTGCCCCTGCCTCGCGTGAAGAGATCACTGAACCGGAAGAGGTAAAAATATCGACTCGGAGCCCACGAACGAAAGAGCCGGAATCTGCTTCGGTCGATATCGGTTCGACAACTCCATCCGAAAGTGAAAAAACTGCAACCGCAACCATAGAGGAGCCTGAGGTTCGGATCATCACGGCTTCGGAGCGACAAGCAGTTGGTGGTTCTAAGGCGGACTCTGCGCGAGCCATCAACGAGATGTTGAAGAAGCGATTCACCGTTGTCCCTGGATTCTCGATCGAACAGGTTGCCGACCCGAGCATGGGCTCCCTTCTAGCCATGTCGTTCAACGAGTTCGGTCACATCATTGCATCGGCAGAAGGTGGCGGACTTGTCCTGTTGTACGACAGCAATCGTGATGGCATGCCGGACAAGACTCGCCCCTATTGCGATCTGATTGGCAACGTCCAGGGAATTCTCCCGTTGAATGGCGATGTCTATGTCACGGGAGAAGGCGAACAAGGATCGGGCCTTTATCGGTTGATCGATGCAGATCGCAATGGCGAGCTTGAGAAAGCTGAGTTGCTGACCAAATTTGATGGGATTCCTGGCGAACATGGCGCTCACCAAATTGCCTTCGGGCCTGATGGGTTTCTCTACATCTCGATGGGCAATCACGTCATGATTGAACGCGCTCCTGATGTTCAGCACTCTCTGGCACCTCCGTATGAAGGGGATCTTGTGCGTCCTCGATTCGAAGATCCAGGTGGACATGCCTCGGGAGTGAAGGCGCCAGGAGGAACCGTGGTACGATACGATCTCAATCAGCGCAAGTTGAGTATTGTCGCCGGAGGATTGAGGAATGCGTATGACTTAGCGTTTCACCCCAACGGAGCGTTGTACCTTCACGACAGCGACATGGAAGCCGATATCGGATCCGTCTGGCATCGCCCGACGGGTCTGTTCCGGGTCGTTGAAGGTGGTGAATACGGTTGGCGTAGCGGTTGGGCGAACTGGCCTGATTACTATATGGACCGTCTACCATCTTTGGCGGATACCGGCAGAGGTTCCCCGACCGGGATTGCGATCTATAACCACTATCAGTTCCCAGCCAGATATCATCGCGCGATCTTCACAGCAGATTGGTCAGAAGGACGAATCATCGCTCTACCGATCGACTCGATCGAAAAAGGGAGAGTCAAAGCGGAAGACTTCGTCGTGGGAACCCCGATGAATGTGACCGATATCGAGGTTGGCCCGGATGGCATGCTCTATTTCTGTACGGGCGGTCGAGGGACCGAAGGGGGGATCTATCGTATCCGTTGGAATGGAGATGTTCCGGATTCTCTTCGAAACCTCGGCGAGGGTATCTCCAAAGCGGTGCGCCAACCTCAGTTGTATTCCGCTTTCGCACGTCAATCCGTTGCGATCCTGAAGCGCGAAATGGGTGATGCATGGGACGATCAAATTCTGGGAGTCGCATTCAGTGAGGAGAATCCCGCTCGATACCGTATGCAGGCTCTCGATTTGATGCAGTTGCTCGGTCCTATTCCATCGGCCGAGATGCTTACGGAACTCTCGAAGACCGCGAACGAACAAGTACGCGCCAAGTGCGCTCGGTTGTTGGGACTGCATCCATCGGACTCCGACGGGGTTGATCGGCTCAAGCGGATGACGATGGATGCGTCCGCGATGGTTCGATTGGCCGCATGCGAATCCCTCGTCCGTATCGGAGCCACATGCGATATCTCGCAAATCGAATCATTATTGGCTAGCGACGTGCGTGAAGACCGGTACTTTGGACGTCGTTTGCTACTCAATATCACTGACGATACATGGCGAGATAGTTTGCTAGGGGGCAAACCCCGTACGGCGATTCAGGCCTCTCTCGCACTGGTTGCTGCAAATCCTACAGATGAAAATGGACGACTCGCCGTCGAAACACTTCTGACGATCAGCCAGGGCTTCGTCAGCGATGCGGAGT
>JALOQW010000243.1 GCA_025459275.1 Pirellula sp. | reverse complement strand
TCCCGTCTTTGGCTTCTCGTGGCACAGCCCGGCGTTCCCGAATTGGAATGTGGACCTCGTCTTCCCCAGGCCTCGCGTCGATTTTGCGTTGAGTGGGTCCGAACGGTTCTACATCGGTGGCTTACTGGGTGGCGGAACGTGGGACATCGAGATGCCAGGTGAAGTGAACGATGTCTTGACTTACCGGGATCTTCGATTGCTGTTCGGATTAGAGCAACTGCACGATGAGGGGCGCGTTTCGGCAATTGAGTTAGGTTACGTGTTTGGCCGCCAGGTCGAGTTTCGCTCGCTGCAACCGGGCGCCGAATTTGATGATGCCTTCGTGATCCGCTGGGTCAGTCGCCGGTGAGGTTGATTGCTACTCCGCGGGTTCTGAACGAGGTCGATCGTCTTCTGGGGGAACTTCGTCGGGGTTGGTGCATGCGATGGTCTTGATCCCCAAGCTATTGAGTTTGTCGGCCAGGACCATGCGGGCTTGATATTCACCGTGGACGAGCCGCACTTCGGACGGTGGTGACTTCATGCCTTGGACGAATCGGATCAAGTCGCTTTGGTCTGCATGCGCCGAGTAACCTGAGAGGGTATGGGTCTTGGCTCGCACGAGGAAATCCTGACGGTCGATCGTAACGCCGCACTTCCCTTCATGGCATTCCTGGATCTGACGTCCTAGGGTTCCGATGGCCTGGTACCCAACGAAAACGATATCGGTGGTAGGTTTCGTGATGAAGTTCTTGAGGTATTCGACGACGCGACCTCCGGTGCACATGCCGCTACCCGCAATGACGATGGCTGGTCTGCCGGAACGTTTTAAGTACTCGACATTGCCTCTCGATTCTCCGGCCTGGTCGATTTCGATCAAGTTCTTGAACACGAAAGGTTGGCTATCCACCGTCAGTACTTCGTTGGCTTCTTCGTTCCAGTATTCCTTCATTTGTTCGTAGATGTCGGTCAGTTTGATCGCCATGGGGGAATCGACAATGATGTCGATGGCTTGCAGCATAGAGCAATGCGTGCGATGGCCGATGCCCTCCATGATTTGATTCAGTTCGTAAAGAAGTTCTTGGGTCCTTCCCAAGCTAAAGGCGGGAATGATCGTCACTCCGCGATTCTCCATGGTCTCACACAGGATCGATTCCAACCGGGCGACACGGGTTTCCCTCCCTTCATGAAGTCGATCTCCGTAGGTGCTTTCCAGTACGAGCACATCGGCGCGTTCGGGACTGGTAGGAGGATGGAGGATCGGCGTGCATCGCGAACCCAAGTCGCCACTGAAGACGAAGCGTTCGTCTCCGTAGTCGAACTCGACATAAGCAGATCCAAGGATATGCCCGGCCGGCGAGTATCGAAAAGATGCGCCGCGTGGCAAGTCTTGCCATTTGCCAAAGGGGACCGGGTGAATGAGAGCCTTGATCTCTTTGAGGACTTGAGCGATGAAGCGTTTGTTCTTCGTGATGCCAAGTCGAATGGAGTCTTCCAACATGATCGGAAGAAACCGGGCCGTTGGAGGAGTGCAATAGATCGGCTTGTGAAATCCAGCTTCGATCAAGTAAGGGATCCGTCCAACGTGATCGATATGAACGTGCGTCAGGACCAGGCCTTGAATGCCGTCGAGCGGAAATTGGATTTCGTCGCTCGGGAATCGACGAGCATCTCGCCCTTGGAACATACCGCAGTCCACGAGGACCGAATCCGAGTCGCGATAATGAAGTTGGTGACATGAGCCAGTCACCCCTTCATTGCCACCATGATGCGTGATGTGCATGAGAGAAGGTTGTCAATAAGAGAGTCGCGGAATCGTGGTGCCTACGGTGGCCATCGGATTGTAGCGGATCGTGCCACTCAAGGAGACGAACCGCACCATGTTCAGTTTCTGGGTTGTTTGGATTCGCGGCGAGCTTGATACCACTCCCATGCCACAGGCAGGATGCTGACGATAATGATGCCGATCGTCACCAAGAAGAAGTTTTTCTGCACGATCTCCCATCGCCCCATCCAGTAGCCAGCGACCAGGAACACGGTTACCCAAATCACCCCTCCAACGATGTTGTAGAACCAGAACCGGAAAAAATTCATCTTTCCGATGCCCGCAACAAAGGGAGCAAAGGTGCGGACGATCGGAACAAAGCG
Source organism: Pirellula sp. (assembly GCA_025459275.1). Taxonomy (GTDB): domain Bacteria; phylum Planctomycetota; class Planctomycetia; order Pirellulales; family Pirellulaceae; genus JBKCUI01. The sequence continues at coordinate 4,851 of JALOQW010000243.1, read as the reverse complement.
GGCCAGCACAATCGCTTTGGCCCCATAGCGATCATAGAACGCCTGAGCTCGCAATAGATGAGCCTTATTGAACCAGCGCGAAGTGTCGCTCTTGAAGACACGCGGACCGATGTAGTTGCCAATCCAGTAATTGACAGCGTCCCCGGCGATCGCGGCAACGCACAATAGCGGAATCATGACCCAGATCTGCAACGGGCTGTTGTCGATGGCACAGAGGGCTCCGACCGCAAACAGCAGCGAGTCCCCGGGGAGGAACGGCATCACGACCAAGCCTGTCTCACAGAAGATGATGGCTGCCAAAACCAGATACAACCACCCCGGGCCAATCGCCTCCATCAGCTCGGCCAAATGGCGATCGACGTGTAGGATCCACTCGATAATGCTGGACATGCGTCCTACCTCCGGCGGCGACGGATTTCTGGTTTTGGAGACGGGTCTCGAAACGGATCGGAAAACCTAGGTCGCGAACCTGGGCCGTGCCAGCCCAAATTAGGAACAAAGGCGGAATTCCCTCCTTAGGACGAGGGACTTGCTTTGGTCGGAAGCAAGGGGGAGCCTGGAAGCTTGTTGCCATTTTGGCCTTTCCGCAGGGAACCTCGACGTTACACTTATTGTCGATTGTTCTGGGAAATCCGTTGGAATTTGCTTCGCCATTAGGGAGTCGACGTCGTCTCCCCCTGCGGGTTGTTTTCCTTGGAATCAGACTTCGTCGTTCCGGTTTCCCACGATTCGGTTCCCCGAAGTCATATCGTCAAAAAGTGGATTTATGGACCTCAGCAAATTTCGAAACATCGGTATTAGCGCACACATCGACTCGGGTAAGACGACATTAAGCGAGCGAGTATTGTTCTATGCTGGGCGAATCCACAAGATCGAAGAAGTCAAAGGGGATGGCGACGGCGCAACGATGGACTACATGGATCTCGAGCGTGAGCGAGGGATCACCATCACCAGTGCGGCGACCCAGTTGCAGTGGAAAGACCACATCATCAACTTGATCGACACCCCGGGCCACGTCGACTTTACGATCGAAGTCGAACGTTCACTCCGCGTGCTCGATGGTGCGGTTCTCGTACTTTGCTCAGTCGGTGGTGTGCAGAGCCAGTCTCTCACCGTTGACCGCCAGATGCGTCGCTACGGTGTTCCCCGGTTGGCATTCGTCAACAAGATGGACCGTACCGGTGCCGATGCGTATCGCGTGGCTCAGATGGTCCGTGACAAGCTCAACGCCGACGCAGTCATGATGCAGATCCCGATCGGAGCCGGCGAAACCTTCGAAGGTGTCATCGACCTGGTGACGATGAAGGCATATTACTTCGATGGCAAAGATGGCGAAAACGTCCGCGAAGAAGAGATCCCTGCCGACTACAAGGCCAAAGCGGCTGAGATGCGGCAAAAGATGCTCGAAGGGCTCGCTATGTACAGCGATGAACTGATGGAATTGCTCCTTTCCGAAGAAGAGGTTCCGCAGGATCTGATCTACAAGGTCTGCAAAGACGCCACGCAACAGCGTCGCATCACCCCAGTTTTCTGCGGCTCCGCCTACAAGAACAAGGGTGTGCAACTGCTGCTCGACGCGGTCCTACGATATCTCCCCAGCCCTCTGGAGCGAGACATCAAGGCCCGCAAGGTCGGCGACGAATCGGTCAAGCTTGACTTGAAGCCACAACCTGACCTGCCATTTGTTGGTATGGCTTTCAAGATCGTGGAAGATCCATTCGGCCAGTTGACCTTTATGCGGATCTACCAAGGCAAGATCTCGAAAGGCGAAATGTACGTCAATCAACGCTCGGGCAAAAAGGAACGCTTCAGCCGCATCGTCCGAATGCACGCCGACAAGCGCGAAGAAATCGATTCGGCCGAAGCCGGCGATATCGTGGCCATCATGGGCATTGATTGTGCCAGCGGTGAAACCTACAGCAACGATCGTGACTACTGCACGCTCGAGAGCATGTACGTGCCTGAGCCAGTCATCAAGGTCGCTGTAACACCCGCCAGCCGTGCCGATGCGGACAAGATGAGCAAGGCTCTCAACCGTTTCCGTAAAGAAGATCCGACCTTCCAAGTCTACAACGATGAGGAAACCAGCGAAACGATCATCTGCGGGATGGGTGAATTGCACTTGGACATCTACGTCGAGCGCATGCGACGCGAGTACAAGGTTGAAGTCCAAGTGGGTGCCCCCAAGGTGAGCTATCGCGAGACGCCAGGAGTCGCCCAAGAATTCAACTACAAGCACAAGAAGCAAACCGGGGGTTCTGGTCAGTACGCTCACATCGTGGGCAAGCTTTCACCGATGGATCCCGAGGGAGAGAAGACCTTCGAATTCGAAGATCACGTAACAGGTGGTCGTATTCCGAAGCAATTCATCCCACCCGTGGAAAAGGGATTCCGGGATTCCATGACCAAGGGGCCCTTGGCCGACTTTCCTGTGGTTGGAGTCAAGGTCGATCTCAACGACGGTTCGTACCACGATGTCGACTCGAGCGAACGGGCGTTCTATATTGCCGCCTGTGACTGCTTCCGAGAAACGATGCGTGCCTCGAACCCGGTGCTGCTCGAGCCCATCATGAAGTGCGATATCGAATGCCCGGAAAACGACCAAGGCTCCGTCGTCGGTGACATCATCTCGCGACGCGGTTTGGTCAACAATACCGACGCTCGGGATGGAGTCTCCTACATCACCGCTGAAGTGCCGTTGGCCAACACCTTCGGTTACGCGACGGACCTCCGCAGTATGACTAAGGGACAAGGAACATTCGCCATGGAATTGGCCAGATATGCTCCCGTTCCCCGCAATCTGCAGGACGACATCATCGCCGAACGCAAGAAGCAGTTGGCAGCACTGGCAAAAGCCTAGTAGCCCCAAGTATGCTAGCGGAGCAGCGCAAGCTGCCCGGTGCCATTCATAGCGGAGCAGCGCAAGCTGCCCGGTGACAGTGCAAGCTACCGCTACCATCAATACGCACCGGAGGGCTCGCAACCTACCGCTTTTGAAAATTTGAATGCCGTCAAGGGCCAAAGGGAAATTCCTCTTTGGTCCTTTTTGTTTTGCGGACCGAAAAACTGGCTGCGGCCCCTCAAGTTTCCCTATCCGCGCGCGCCGAAAAAGAGGTTAAAACTTCGTCACCCCCTATCGGTTCGACCGATCAGACGCCACCATTCGGAAACCAGAATGGCCCAGCCGGAGAAACTTATGCATTCTTACAACTTGACGCATCTTAAGCAGCTTGAAGCAGAGAGCATCCACATCATTCGAGAGGTCGCGGCCGAATTTAAGAAGCCGGTGATGCTGTATTCCATCGGGAAAGACTCCGCAGTCATGACCCATTTGGCGCTCAAGGCCTTCTATCCGAGCAAGCCACCGTTTCCCTTCATGCATATCGACACGACCTGGAAGTTCAAGGAGATGATTCAATTCCGGGACACCTATGTCAAAAACGAGCTGGGGATCGAGCTGATCGTGAATATCAACCACGAAGGACTCAAGCTGGGGATCGACCCGTTTGACAACAGCGAGAAACATACCGAGGTCATGAAGACCGATTCGTTGAAGTCTTCACTGACTCGATATGGCTTTGACGCGGCGTTTGGGGGCGCTCGACGCGATGAAGAGAAATCGCGTGCCAAAGAACGTGTCTTTTCGTTCCGCGACCGCTTTCACCGATGGGATCCAAAGAACCAACGCCCTGAGCTCTGGAATCTGTACAACTCCCGCGTGAATCCCGGAGAATCGATTCGCGTCTTCCCACTGTCTAACTGGACGGAGTTGGACGTTTGGCAATACATCTACCTCGAGAAGATTCCGCTCCCCGATTTGTACCTTGCCAAAATGCGGCCTGTGGTTGAACGCAACGGCGTGCTGATCCACCCGAACGACGATCGCTTCCAGTTGCGGCCTGGCGAGAAAATTGAGAACCGGATGGTTCGCTTCCGTACGTTGGGGTGCTGGCCGCTGACCGGTGCCGTGGAATCGAATGCCACCACACTCCCCGAGATTATCCAAGAAATGCTCCTCACCAAGACTTCGGAACGCCAAGGCCGAGTCATCGATAAAGACAGCGGCGGCGCGGGGATGGAACTCAAAAAGATTCAGGGATACTTCTAAGATGTCACATCAAAGCGAATTGATCGCCAAGGATATCCTGGCGTACTTGGAACAGCATGAGCGAAAGGAATTGCTCCGCTTCATCACGTGCGGCAGCGTCGACGACGGAAAAAGCACGCTGATCGGTCGGCTTCTCTTCGACAGCAAGATGATCTACGAAGATCACTTGGCACAACTCGAGAGCGAAAGCAAGGTTCACGGAACGACCGGAGGCGGGTTCGATCCGGCACTGGTCACCGACGGCCTTCGAGCCGAACGAGAGCAAGGCATCACGATCGATGTCGCCTATCGCTACTTCTCGACAGCCAAGCGCAAATTCATCATCGCCGACACACCGGGGCATGAACAATACACCCGTAACATGGCAACGGGTGCATCAACAGCCGACTTGGCGATCATCTTGATCGATGCCCGGCACGGTGTGTTGACCCAAACCAAACGGCACAGCTTCATTGTTTCGTTGCTTGGCATTCGTCACGTGATTGTGACGATCAACAAGATGGACTTGGTCGAGTATAGCCAGGCTCGATTCGACGAAATTTGTGAAGACTACAAAGAGTTCGCATCGCGGCTCGATTTGCCGGACTTGCATTTCATCCCTTTGGTTGCACTGCATGGCGAGAATGTGGTCGACCCGAGCCCGAATATGCCGTGGTATCGCGGCAGCACGTTAATGAGCTTCCTGGAATCGGTGTATATCGGTTCGGATCGCAACCTCGAAGACTTCCGGCTTCCGATTCAAT
>JALOQW010000242.1 GCA_025459275.1 Pirellula sp. | reverse complement strand
CGACAGCAGCAACAGTCTCCAATTGATGAGAGCCGCAAAGATCAAACAGGAGGCAATCCGCAACGGCTCGCGAATGGCGGCACCGAACAGGTGAACCAAGCCCGAGGTCAGTCCATCAGCGGCAGTCGTGATCGCTGCCAACAGACCGCTCGTGCCATAGGTCTGATATGTCTTGCGATCCATGCCCAGCGCCGAATCGAAAACTCGCATACGAAGGTCCCGAACGATGCTCGTCGATACATGACCGATGATCAGATCGTTGGTGAGCATCAAAACATGCTTGACCAAGGTCGAACAAATCAGGATCCCCATAATCGCACAAATCGTGCTGAAGGGATCGCGCGGCAACAAAGCGTCCGCCGTTTGAACCGACCACTGCCGCCAGGACAACACCCATGCCTGATACTCTTTTTGGCGTTGCAATCGAGCCAGTTTGTCCTTATCGCTTTGGGGCTGATCTCTTGTTGCCTGATTATTTGGGGCCGCCTGACCCATTGGTTGGGGGGCGTTGGCGATGGCCGCGGCTCGTTCCGATTCGATTCGTGCCAATTCCGCTTCGGACGTGGCGACTCCTTGCTCGAGCCAACTCTGAATCGACTCCCCGTTCAAGGTCATTTCAACCACTGGATACAGGGCACCAATATTCGAACCCCACAGAAACGCGATCCCCAACGAGCACAGGGTCGCCAAAATCAAGGCAGGTGTGTGGTGAAGCGAATCTCGAATCGCGTTCCAAAACGGCTTCATCGTCAGTTCGGTATCTCTATGTACGTGGGTCCAGCGGGTGGTGGGATATCGCACATCCCAGCCCCTCACGTCAAGGTCAGGGCCTCTTTAAGCTCGGGGCCTACCAAGCTTAAGGCCTGCCCAGTTCAAGAGATCACCGATCAATATGAAATGCAAGCAATCGACCTGCCCCTTCCTAGCACCCCGCGGCACGAACCGTCCATAGACAACGCGGCATGGTAAAGCCGCAAGGAATCCTGCATCGACAATCGATCTGACAGACCGATCCAATCGGACCGATCGATGTTGCTTCTAGGATTACGAGCCCGACTTTTTGCCGGACTCGGATTCCGATTTGTTACTGGACTTGCCGGGATCGACTGGAGCGTTTTTGTATTCCTGGTCAGCTTTCGCATCTTCTTTGCGAATGACTTTGGGAAGTTCCTTGCCCTTGGGGACAAAGCGGATCGAGATGCTGTTGACGCAATGCCGAGTGTTTTTTGCAGTAAGCATTTCACCTTGGAACACGTGACCCAAATGACCGCCACAGTTGTTGCACATGATCTCGATCCGGTAACCGTCGGCGTCGACCTCGCGCTTGATCGAGTCCTTGATCTCATCGTCAAATGCTGGCCAGCCACAGCCGCTATGAAACTTGTCTTTCGACTCATACAGAGGAGCGTTGCATCGCTTGCAGATGTAGGTTCCTTCGACAAAGTGGTCTGTATAGCGTCCGGTGAATGCGTACTCAGTTCCTTTGTTCAGAATGACCCATCGCTCTTCTGCGGTGAGTTTGTTGTACTCAGGTTCGTCCTTCATTTTCTTACCTTTGGCAGTGTTGGATCGCTTGGAGGATGGTGGGACTTTTGCGGTCTCCTTGCTATCTTTGGATTCATCCGCTTGGTCCGACGATTCGGCTTTTTCTCCGGTGTCGGATTTCGATCTGTCTTTACGGTCGGCGGAAGGGGGGGCTGCGAACAGCCAGAGCGAACCAACGCCAGCGAGCAGTGCCAAAGCAGCAACAAACGACAGTGAGCTGGGGGAGAATGGAAATCGCATTTCGACCTCGAGTTACGTTAGGTAAGCGAAGGGGTGGGGAGACGGCTTCTACCTGTAGCAGTATTATAAGCTCTCCGACAAGGGAAAGAGAACCTGCATTTCCCCAGACGCGGCCACCGGATCGGGCCTTACCTATTCCCCTGGGTATTTGATGAAATACGCCATTTGCAACGAGCTTTTCGAAGGGCACGACCCGAAGAGCTGCTTTCAGCTAGCCCGAGAACTTGGATATACCGGGCTGGAAGTGGCCCCCTTCACGTTGGGGCCCAACGCCTATGAGATTCCGAGGCAACGTCGCCTTGCTTACTCCCAATTGGCCTTGGATTGCGGGCTCGAGGTCCTCGGACTGCATTGGCTTTTGGCCAAGACCGAAGGCTATCATTTGACCACCAGTGACCCAGCCGTCCGCCGCAAGACAGCGGGTTATCTGCGAGAGCTGGTGCAGTTGTGCTCAGATTTGGGCGGAAACATGATGGTCCTTGGGTCCCCGGCCCAGCGCAATTTCCCTGAGACCATGACGCATGACGAGGCGGTGTCGAACGCTGCGGAAGTGCTGATGGAAGTTACCCCCGATTTGGAAAGGGCACAGGTACGATTGGCGGTGGAACCGTTGGGACCGCAGGAAGGGAATTTCCTCAATACGGCGTCTCAAGCCAGGACGCTGATCGAACGGATCGCCAGCCCATGGGTCCGGCTCCATCTGGATGTCAAAGCCATGAGCAGTGAAGGCTCACCGATCGACCAGATCGTTCGCGAGAACGCAGACTTGATGGTTCATTTCCATGCCAACGATCCGAATCGACTAGGACCAGGTATGGGGGACATTGATCAGCAGCCTATCTTCCAGGCCTTGAAGGACATCGGATACTCGGGTTGGGTAAGCGTTGAGGTCTTTGATTACTCGCCGGGAATTGAGGCCATTCTTCGCCAGAGCATGCGGTGCATGAAACAGTGTGAAGCTCATGCACACTGATTCCAAGACAAACTACTCCCGGGCCTTCCCATGGGTAGCCGTCGGAGCACTGGTATTGGTCAACGCTCTGTGGGGTATTTCGTTTCCGATCGTCAAGGTTCTGAACGCGTTGACAGACTCGCATTTCGGGATCAACGTTGCGGACGAGTCGAACGCATTTCGTTTGCTGGCGTCAAGCTGGTTGCTTGCGACCCGATTCTCTCTTGCCTTTATTCTTCTCTTAGTGTTCGCGTTTCGGTTGGTTTATGAAACCACCCGTCGCGAGTGGTGGGCAGGCTGCATAATCGGTGTGCTGTTCTTCTCAGGAATGGTTCTTCAGGTGATCGGCTTAGCGACGATACCCGCATCGCGGAGTGGTTTCTTGACAAGTTTGACGACGGTATTCACTCCGATCTTTGGTATCGTAATGTTCCGGATTTTTCCATCGCGTTGGATGGTTATCGGAGTCGTCCTCGCATTGTTCGGAGTTGTCGTACTAACGGGTCTGATCATCGTTGATGACACGGGAATCCGACTCGCCGAAGACGCTTCCGAGCGTTGGACACTTGGGGACACGATGACAACAATCGCCTCGATGTTCTTTGCATTTCAAGTGTTGTTACTGGACCACTTCGGGAAACAGATGCGATCGCTTACCCTCACCTGCGGGATGTTTGTCACCACGGCGGCATTAAGTTGGCTGTTGTTCGCCGCGCTGGTGATGTCTCCATGGTTTGTTGATGCCGACGGGGCTCGCATGCAAGTCGAGGATTGGGGCATGCTGACTGGAAGCTTTGGTTATCTCGCGAGCTTGTTTGTCCTCGCATCCCTTTGCTCAGTGGTTTCGTTTGGACTCATGAATCGCTTTCAACCTCACGTAACTGCATCACAAGCAGCCATCATCTATTCACTCGAGCCGGTTTTTGCATCAACATGGGCTTTGTTCCTGCCGAGCTGGCTTTCAGTGGCGACGGGCATGGACCATGCCAATGAGGTTTGGACATGGAATCTGGTGTTTGGGGGGGTATTGATCTTGGTCGCAAACGTCGTGGCCCTGCTTCCGGGCCACAAACCAGCTGCTGCGATCGTTGAATTGCACTGAGCGACAACCGTACTGAACATGGCGATCCTCAGCGTTCTCAAGCAAAAGGCTGCCCAATTCCGGATGGTGGATTGGGGTAGTGACTTCAACTCGACAAGGATCCTCTTTGGTGACTCCTGGGGGCGAACGTAGACGGTACTCCACCCGCTTAACCAATTCTGCTCGACGGACCCGTTCGTTAAGCCAGGATGTCCTTGATCACGTGGCCGTGGACGTCGGTCAGTCGACGCTCGATTCCGTTGTGATAAAAACTCAATCGCTCGTGATCCAAACCTAGAAGATGCAGAATCGTTGCATGCAAATCGTAGATTGTGGCAACGTTCTCGACTGCCTTGTAACCAAACGGATCGGTGGCGCCGTAGCTGAATCCGCGACGCACTCCGGCTCCAGTCAACCAAACAGTAAAGCCCGACGGATTGTGATCCCGACCGCTGGCCCCTTTTTGAAAGGTAGGCATCCGCCCGAATTCGGTTACGAAGGCCACCAAGGTGTCATCGAGCAACCCTCGCCGTTTCATGTCGGTGATCAAGCCGGCCACCGGTTGATCCAGAATGGGACCATGCACGTTGTACTGCTGCTCGATCACTTTGTGGCCATCCCAGTTCCCGACTCCTTCTCCCATGGCATAAGAACCATTGAACAGTTGCACAAAACGAACGTCCCGTTCGATCAACCTCCGCGCCAAGATGCAGTTGCGGGCGAAGCTGGCTTTGGTCGGATTGCTCGGATCATCCGCGCCATAGAGCGCTAGCGTTTCTGCTGTTTCGTCGCTCATGTCGCTTAGCTTTCCTGCTGCCAACTGCATACGAGCCGCCAATTCGTAACTGGCGATTCGCGCCGCCAGGTATTCATCCTCCGGTCGCGTTTCTCTCTGCAACTGATTCAACTGTTGCACAAAGTGGCGGGTGGCCGCATCGGTCTCCGTGAGGTACCCCGCGCGGATCCGGTATCGCAACAAAGGATGGCAAATCCTCACACATGGAACCCAACGCATAACTCACCCAAGCCCCCATGCTTGGGAAACCATCCAAGGTAAAGCCAGTCGCCATCTGGCTCTCGGCAGGACCATGTGTGTTCGATTTGGCTGTCATGGAATGGATGAAGCATAGGTCGTCGGCCAATGCTCCGATCCTGGGGAGCAGATCGCTCGTCATCTTTCCCGACTCACCCCGCGGCCGAAATGGCCATCGCGGTTGGATCAGATTCCCTTGCTCTCCTTGAAACGTGATGAGCCCAGAGCTGTCTGGCATCGGCGTATCGTGCTTGGCAACCAACACCGGCTTGTAGTCAAACGTGTCGATATGGGACAACGCTCCCGATGCAAAGATCACCAACACTCGCTTGGCGCGTGGCTGGAAATGGGGAGATCGGGGCGCATAAGGTCGCGAGGGATCAATCGCTGGACGTATTGGTCCATCCGCGCCGTGCAATGACTCGGACCTCAGCATCGACAGCAATGCAATCGAGCTGAGCCCCTGAAGACTGCTGCCAAGAAACAATCGGCGTTGCATTTCAATACACCATGATGAATTCGTTGGCGTTGAAGATCCCTCGACAGAATGCGGTCAGCCCCTGCTCGCGGATGAACTCTTGGCACAAGGACCGTTCCTGATCGCTGGGTAGGCGCGAGAAAGCCAACAAGTAGGCTCTCTCGATCTGTTGATCCGTCGAGTCGCCGCATTCTCGCTTTAGTCGTTCGGCTAACGCGAGACTCTGATCGATCATGAATTGGCTGTTCAGCAGATTGAGCGCCTGCAGAGGCGTGGTCGAAACATTGCGCTTGGGCTGGATCTGACCTGCATCGGGGCAGTCAAAGGTTCCGAAAATTTGATCCAATTCGACACGCGGTTTGCGCTGATAGATCATTCGACGAAATTCGGCGGGACCGTAGTTAACCTTCGTTTCGTATACACGAACGTAGTTCTCATTGGGTTCAAAAAGATCGAAGCCTGGACCTCCCATCGTGAGGTCCAGCTGCCCGCTGACGCTTAGTAGAGTGTCCCGAAGGGGTTCGGCTTCCAACCGTCTCGCAGGAAAGTAACTCAGCAAACGATTGCTGCTGTCTCGAGCTTTGGAATCCGGGGTCGCTTGAGAATCGAGACGATAAACCTGGGCGTTGCAAATCTGCCGTTGCAATTGTTTAACGCTCCAGCCTTGTTCGATGAACTGGGTCGCGAGCCAATCGAGTAGCTCGGGGTGCGACGGTAGACTCCCCCCTTTTCCGAAGTCACTTGGCGTGTCGACGATCCCCGTCCCGAAATGGTAGTGCCATAATCGGTTCACCATCACTCGAGCCGTGAGGGGATGCTTGGGGGATGCAATCCATTCCGCGAGTGCGATACGGCGATCGATGTCACTGCTGTCCGAAGGCAAGGAAAAACTCTCGAACGCTCCGAGACCACCGGGCGCGATGGGTTCCTTCGGGGCCATAGGATCCCCTCGATGAAAGCGATAGACCTTCTCGGGCGACTCCATTTTTCCTGCATACACCATAGGACCTTCGCGCAATTGCCGCATTCGCTTCTCGAGATCGATACGCTGTTGGCGTAAGGGTGACAGAGAATCGTCGCTCTTCGACGGAGTGTTTCGGGACATCCGATCGGACGCGTCGGCCACCACTGTCCAAGAAGATTGATCCCGTGACACGGCTATGGAATATTGGGTAGCGACACGATCTGAGAATCGAGGCTCCGGCGACCGATCGCGACTCCACAAGACCGTATCGATTTCCACGGGTCCTCCCAGATCGACGAGCAACCATCCTCGGCCCATCTCGTTCGAAATCCACGAATAATCGTTGCCATAACGACCGTCGTTGACGTGTACAAGTCGATGAATGGGAGCGTTGGGGTAGTCTCCTGACGAGGTCAATGCCGCATGCCTTGCGACATTGACTCCCGAAGTCGAAAAGATCTCCAGTTCGTCGATGCACGGTTCAGCGTCGCTCGTTGCACTGATTTCGAACCGTAGCCAACGAGCGACGACAGGCATGAATCGTTCGACGTTTTCCCGGTGTGAGACGGCAGAGCGCATCGGAGTTGTTGCCCCCGGGGAAGCCAGTGGTTCTCGGTGTCGAAGTTCTTTCTGGATTTCAGCGAGTTGTCGCTCGCATTCCGCGAGGACCCTGTCTCGCTCTTCAGCAGGACCAGTCGCCAATGGACGTTCGCCGTGCTGAACTCCGGAAAGGCATGCCTTGATTCGGTAATAGTCGTGTTGCGAAATCGGATCGAACTTGTGGGCATGGCAACGCGCGCATCCCACGGTCAGCCCCAGAAAAGCCGATGCGGTTGTACTGACCATGTCATGCAATTCGTCGGCTCGCTGGTTGGCGGTCAGTACCGGATCTGGCGACTTCACTCGATCCCACGGTCCTCCGACAAGAAACCCTGTAGCCGCATCCATGCCCCATCGATCTCCAGCCAACTGTTCCTTCACAAACAAATCGTACGGCTTGTCTCGATTGAAGGCATCGATAACGTAATCTCGGTATGGCCATGCGTTCGGACGCGGATGGTTCATTTCGAATCCGTCGCTTTCGGCGAATCGAACCACATCCAGCCAATGTCGCGCCCAGCGTTCACCGTATTGGGGCGAAGCCAACAACGAATCGACCAGCCGCTCGACCGCAAGATCTTCGCTGTTGCGATATTCTCGAACAAATGCCTGCACCTGAGTTGGGTCGGGTGGGAGACCTGTCAGCGCGAAAGATAGGCGTCGGATGATGGCTTCAGGAGTCGCTTGGACGGTCGTTTTACAACCGGCTTCTTCCCGTTTGGCATCCAGGAACGCATCGATACGGTCATGAGCAAAATGGGTTTGAAGCGGACGGTAACTCCAATGTTCCATCGCATCCACTTCAGGTTCCGAATCGTCCCAATGGGCGCCGGTATCGATCCAGCGTTGGATCGTAGTCAGCTCGTCCTCGTTCAATCGCCGACGATCCTCACCTGGTGGGGGCATTGCATTGGCGTGATCGGCATCTCGAACGTAGTGCCAAAGTGGGCTTTGATTGGAATCACCTGGGACGATGGCTGGCTCGCCGTAGTCTCCCCCTTGAAACGCAGACGATTTACGGTCGAGTCGGAAACTGCTGCTTTGCTTGTCAGGACCATGGCATGCGAAGCAATGTTCCGCAAAAATTGGCTGGATGTGAGACTCGTAGTTCAGCGTTTCCTGCGCCAGACCTCCCTCGAGAAATGCGAACGCCATCCCTGCGAGAGCCAACGCTCCGCTTTGGATCCCCCTCGAGAGGATGGATCGGCATGCGCCCTGCGACAAGGACGTATCATTCATGGAAGAACTCCAAGGCGGGTAACTCGGCATCATGCCAAACGGAAGGATCCTCAGTATAACTCAGTTTCGAAGGTTCCGAAAACCGAGTGGTTGGAAAGGCAGAATCCATGGGAAATTGGTTTCAGAATTTTGTAGCATCGTTCAACGCATGGTTCCTCGGCCGGAGCTCGGTCGTTCTCTGTGTAACAACATTGGCGCTTGGTTCAGCTCACGAGCTCTCACCGCCAAAGGTCTTTGGGGGGGATCCCCAGAGACTTGAACTGGCGGGGATGGAGGTCGTACCGCATCAATTCTCCGCCAGAATGAAATGGCGTCGTCCTCCGGATCCTGAGTTGTCTGCACGCGTCTCGATGTTCCTTCGCAATACGAGCGATACCGTTCTTTCGATTCAGAATCCACGTTGGAATGGCGAATCGGGAGAAGCCTTGGTACGAAGCGGCGAGTGGGCTTGGCACGATCCCAAGTCGACGAGCGGGTTCGAATTGCCTGCTGGTGCTCTGCGAGTCGTGCGATGGAATGGGAGCAAAGCGCGATGGGGAGTAGGAAACCAATTCGAGTTTCAATGGCAGGAAGGTGCTGATCCAGGGCATTCGCAACGCATCGAGTTGCCATCGCCGGATCTACGGATCGAATCGGCGGTCTTCTTCAACTCTCCGACAAACGTTTATCCAACCAAGATGATTGCAACCGTTCGCAATGCCACGACGAGGCCGGCGGTGATTCGCTCCTGTCGACTGTGGTTACCGAAATCGAACGATACCTTTGTCGATCTCTACCCTCAGGTGTTACGCACTGACTTGCACGCGTATCCGGAATCAGGCATCGTTCTGCCTGGAGACATGGCGGGGATCGAGTTGGATTACGATGCATTGCCGTTGTCGTACGCGGCGATCGAAATCGTCATCGAGGATCAGGAATCCAAGAGATCATCGTCGTTGTGGGCCTATTTAAGAATTCGTCCCGCGTCGTTCGACATCAGTGGCGGATGGATCGCAAGCGAGGTGGAGGGTGGTCAAGCGTTGGCTCAGGAAGCTTACTGGAAGACCCTCGCCCTGATGTCAGTCAATACAGGTCAGATTGAAGAAGTCGGAGGTTATACCGATCGGCCTGAGATCTATGCTCAGTATCCCATTAAGCGATTCAATCGGCTCGGGGATCGCAACCGTTACGATACCGATGCAATGTTGCCGAGCATTCACGCGGTGGAGTTTCTAGGCGAGCCGCAATATGGTGGTGGACGTCCGGTTCCACCTCAGGAGGTGTATGATCAGCTTGCGCCGTATCACGCATGGAAGCTGCCGACGAGTGTGACCTTAAGCGAAGAGCGCACGTGGCGATACTACTCGGGTCTTTCCGATTATCCGCACTACGATGCTTATCGAGTGATTGCCCCGGCGGCAGATGCCTGGTCCAGCTACGATCGCTGGGGAGGCAAATCGATTCGATGGGGTTCTCCCTTGGAGACAATCGGCGACATGACTCGAAGCCTTCGAGCGCAGAGCCGACCCGCTACCATCGCCTACTGGTCTCAAGGTGCCCACGATGGATGGGGGGGCTTCTTGAGTCCTCGACGAAGTTCCCCCACACCGGACGAACTCCGCTCTCAGGCCTGGCATGGTCTCGGGAATGGAATTGCGTCCCTTTACTGGTTTAATCTCAGTGTCAAATCGCTTTGCAAGTTTCCCGACCTTATCGATCCGATTGCGCGGGTAGGCAGGGAGATTCACCTGTTGAAGGACCTGTTGGAGCGAGGGACCAGCTACGAATACGTTCGCTTGGAGGATGCCAACGGAGAGTCACCGCAATGGGATCTGTCCTCGATTGCGGATCGCGACGCACTGCTCATGGTGGCCAACGACTTGGCCTACACGATCAACGAATCGAATCGGACTTTTCAGTTCGAGGCACGAGACGGAGAGTTTGAGTTTCGTATCCCACCTTGGTTGCAGGATGCCACGCATGTCTATCGTTTGGATGCCGATGGATCGCACGACGTCGAATACGACCTGGACGCATCGAGTAGGAAAGTCGTCATTCGGGATCGAGTGCAAGTGGTCGGAATCTACGTTTTGGCAAAGGAGCCTGCGCACCGAGCCCGCATTGACGGACGTTATCAGGCGAGAATGCAATATGAACAAAGTCTCCACTTCGACCCGGCGAAAAGCGCCGAGGACCTGAGACGACTGAAGGCATTACCCAACGATCGGTAATCCTCTCCTTGGCGAGCTCAGCGTCTCTTGCTATGGTGGGTCGTAGCCTCCGGGGTGAAAGGGGTGGCAGCGGAGGATGCGACAGAGGCCTTTCCATACGCCGCGCAACGGTCCGTACTTTTCGATGGCTTCGATCATGTATTGCGAACAACTAGGGGTGAATCGGCACTGACTCCACAACAGCGGACTGATCGCCCGCTGGTAAAACTTGACGCATTGGATCAAAACGAAACGGATCATTGCAAGCCGACCTAGGCGACCAGTCCCCTTTAAGCGACCAAGCCCTTGGTGACCATCATGAACACATCCTCAAGCGTCGGATCCTTGTCACTGAACGACCGCATCTTGACTCCCGCCGCGACGAGTCGTTCCATCAATTGTGCAAGCCCTGCATCGTCCGACTCCAGTTCGGCTGTCACCCGATTTCCGTCGATATCGATCCCTCGCAAGGCAGGATCGCTGCGCAACATGGAAACTCCCGCCTCTTGATGTTCAAGGAACCGAATCTCAACGATGCGGTTGCGACGAATCTGCCGATAGACCGAGTCGATTGGACCGTGCATTAAGAGTTGGCCTCGCTCGATGATCCCGATCGAAGTGCAGCAATCGGCGAGCTCCGATAGAATGTGGCTGCTGATGAGAATGGTCTTGCCCATCTTTCGCAGTTCTTTTAACAGGGCTTTGACTTCGATACGGGCTCGCGGATCCAAGCCGCTGGTCGGTTCATCCAGGATGAGTACTGGCGGATCGTGGACGAGCGTCTTCGCTAAACATAATCGCTGCTTCATCCCTCGCGAAAGCCCGTTCACGAAGTCGTCCCGTTTGTGGGTCAAGTCGAGGAGTTCCAAGACATCGCCGATCACTTGCTTGCGCTGTGATCGACCGATCTTGTAAGCGACCGCAAAGAAATCGAGGAATTCCCAAACTTTCATGCCGTCGTATACACCGAAGTCATCGGGCATGTATCCGATACTACGCCGGACATCCATCGGGTTTTTGTTGACACTGAAACCGTTCACCGTCCCATCGCCGCGTGAAGCCTTGAGCAGCGTAGCCAGGAAGCGAATCGACGTGCTTTTCCCGGCACCATTGGGACCGATGAACCCGAACAGTTCCCCAGCGTCGATCTTCATATTGAGGTTCTGAACCGCCGTGAACTCGCCGTAGTCCTTACCAAAATCCATCAGTTCGATCATAAAAAACCGGGAATCAAAACGAGTGGGCCAGAGTACGATCCGGATGGATCAAGCAATAGTGTAATCTCTTTTCCTCCCGTTCAGTACATGACTCGAAAAGTGGGAACGGCAGGAACCCGGGCCGAGAAAATCCTGCGGGTTCGCGGATAAGTCGTTCAGGAACCAACGATCACCATGCGTTCCACTGAACCCGCTAGGGGAGTTCG
>JALOQW010000535.1 GCA_025459275.1 Pirellula sp. | reverse complement strand
GATGGCATTTCGGACGAGGCTTGGTCCCTTCCACGGAGAACTTTGGTCAGTTAGGAGATCGCCCATCCCATCCGGAGCTTCTGGATTATCTCGCTCGTTGGTTCATCGAATCGGGGTGGTCGATCAAGGAGCTGAATCGCTTGATATTGGCTTCCAGCACCTACCAGATGCAAACGCAGCACGACAACCCGGACCGGGCACTCCTCCTCGATCCGGAGAACGCGTTGCTATGGCGATTTCGTTCTCAACGCCTCGACGCGGAGCAAGCTCGGGACTCGATTCTTTTTCGAGCGGGGATGCTCGATCAGCGCTTGGGCGGGAAATCCGTCCCCCTTCGAAATCGACAGTTTGTGTTCGACCATACTTCGGTCGACCACACCCGTTACGATAGTGTTCGAAGAACCATTTTCTTGCCGGTGATCCGGAATCATCTCTTTACGATGCTTGAGCAGTTTGACTTTCCCGATCCCACGATGCCGGTCGGGGATCGTCAATCCACGACGGTGGCGCCTCAATCGCTGCTGCTCATGAATGCGGATTGGATTTTGGATGGAGCGTCTCAATTGGCGCGGCTCAGCAGGCAAGCAGCGAGTCTTCCAGAGGATCGTTTGGATTGGTTGATGCTTCATACCTTGGGGCGCAAGGCCACCGACAAAGAACGCCAGCTCGGTTTGGAGTTTGTTGCCCAAACGCACGCTTCTCCCGAAGAGGTCCGCTCGAATTCTTTTATATAAGGTGAACCCGTCGCATGTCACCGCTCCTTCCTTGGATGACGATTCCAGCCATCGAGTCCCGACGGCGTTGGCTCCAACATGTAGCCCTCGGGTTCGGCGGCTTGGCTTTTCATGCCATGTTGCAAACTGCCATGGCCGAAGAAGAGAGCTCTTCCGTTGCCAATCCCTTGGCCCCGCGGCAGCCCCATTTTCCGGCTCGAGCCAAACGGATCGTCTTTCTGTTCATGAAGGGAGGGCCATCGCATGTCGATACCTTTGATCCGAAACCGATGCTGCAGCGCGACGATGGCAAGGCCCCACCCTTTGCATTGCCTCGAGTCGTGTTTGCGGAGCAAGGCAATCTGCTCAAGTCACCTTGGAAGTTCCACCAACATGGTCAGAGCGGACTGAGTGTCAGTGAACTGTTCCCGCACGTGGCCAAGCATGCAGATCGCTTATGCGTTCTGCGTTCGCTGCACGGCAGCAACCCGGCCCACGGCGGTGCCTTGCTCAAGATCCATACCGGTAGCGATCAGTTCGTGCGGCCGAGTCTCGGGGCTTGGGTGACCTACGGGCTGGGGACCGAGAATCAAGACTTGCCCGCCTTCGTCACGATCTGCCCGACCTTGGCCCATGGCGGAGTCAACAACTGGGGAGCAGCGTTCTTGCCAACGTATTGCCAAGGAACGCCGATCGGCAATGCCAGTATGCCTGCCTCGCAAGCGGCAGTGCAGCATATGGTGCATCGAAGATTGGGTGCGGCCGAGCAACGCTTGCAACTTGATTTGCTCGCCCGCATGAACGAAGAGTATGCCCAAGCGAACCCGTTGGAGGCTTCGCTTCGTGGACGATTAAACGCATTTGAACTCGCGTATCGTATGCAATCGTCGATGCCCGAGGTTCAGGACATCAGTGGCGAGAGCGAAGCCACACTTCGCATGTATGGCATCGACGATCCCATCACGGAGAACTTCGGACGGCAATGTCTCATGGCCCGACGGTTCTTGGAGCGTGGGGTCCGATTCGTTCAGGTCACGCATAGTGACAGCGAGGTCCAATGGGACCAACATAGCGACCTGTATCGAGGTCATACCATGAATGCGGCGGAGGTCGACAAGCCGATCGCCGGATTCCTTTCGGATCTGGCCCAAAGTGGATTGCTCCACGATACGCTCGTTCTGTGGGGAGGCGAGTTCGGTCGAACACCCACATCCCAAGGGGGCAACGGACGAGATCACAACCCGCATGGCTTCTGCATGTGGATGGCGGGTGCAGGAGTGAAAGGTGGCTACGCCTATGGCGCGACCGACGATTACGGATACTACGCTGTGGAGAACAAGATGCACGTCAACGATTTGCACGCGACCATTTTGCATCTGCTCGGTCTTGATCACGAGCGATTGACCTATCGTTACGCCGGTCGGGATTTCCGTCTAACCGACGTCGCCGGCAAAGTAGCCACCGACATCCTCGCGTAGTCACGTGCAACATCCGCATTCACACAACGGCTGCCCGCCCGCATCTTAAAAGCGGAACGGCGCAAGCCGTCCGGTCTCGCTCACCTTTCGTGGCTTGCACAAGTCAACCTGCTGTTTCTGCGTGCGACCCTGGCCATAGATGTTTGCCATGCAGGGAGTGGTTTGGAAATACGTTTGGAAATGCAAAGAGCTCGGATCGCTCCGAGCTCTTTAGAGTTTCGTCGTACGGACTTCTGTCCGATTACTCGCGGGGTCGGATTGCTCCGGTCAGCCCGCTGTAGTCAACGCGGTCGTCATTGTGCCAGAGTGGCTGGCCCAACTCGACTCGGCGACGCAAAACTTCGATCTTCTCTTGCGATCCTGCAGGCGCATCGGTTGGCAAGAAGTGGCCGTCAACGACCGGATCAAAGTCCTCGTCGTGTCCATACTTCAAAATCGCTTCAAATACGTTCTTGCACAAATTGCTCATTGCGTTGTTCACCTCTTCCAGAGAAAGAGATTCATGCCTCCTACCTCGGAAAAACTTGTCCAAATTTTCACACCGTGTGCGATTATTTCCAACTGGCGAACAAAGTCAAGAAAATTACTGCGAGAACTTTCCTTCCTTTTCTGTCAATGCCCCGGTCTGACGCCCGGGTAAACCTTGACGGAGAGGAATTCTTTGTCTAGCCCGCATGGCCATGAGCGACCAGCCGCCCCCCGACGGCTCTTAAGGGGAGAAACCGGTCCATTGCAAAGTTT
>JALOQW010000241.1 GCA_025459275.1 Pirellula sp. | reverse complement strand
CTCCCTCGGCGTCCTCGACCGAGATATGGCCACCGATCCCGACCGACTTCAGCGCGTGCAGCCGCTTTTCCCCTTGTCCCTTCCCCCGCGTGTATTGAAACAATCGGGTCCCCTGTACGTTGTTGCATTCGAGAATGACGTATGGGATGAGCTGCTTGAAGGACGGGTCGGTTTCGACCAGGCTTCGGGGGCGAAAGGACTGGTGGGATCGGTCCAACAAAGCCGGCAAATACCGATCAATCGCGGTGGTGAACCCGGAAAACGGTCCGAGTTGGTCAAGCAGAGCGGCGGGGACGACGAGCACTTCTTCGTCTTTTGGCATGATGAAAACGGCTCGAAATGATCGATAGCGGAGGAGGGAATTTCTCGGCGGCCAGTAGGAAGAACCCGGGTTACCCAACAGGCACGGTTTGCGATACGATACACGGTTTGCTCGCCCGTGACTATTCACTTTTTGAATTCGCACAGATGGTACGAACGGAGATCGGACTGGTGGCACCCCTGAAACGAGTCATCTTGATCATTGCCGCAGTGTTGACTGTGGGACTTTCTCATCAAACGCTGATCCATCCGGCGATGGCCAGTGATAGTCTGCCCAAGGCGGCTGACATGTTGCCTGCGGAGACACAAGCCTTTCTTTGGCTCCCCAGCAGCAGTGCCTTCTTGGACAATTGGGCGGAGACAGAGCTTGGGAAACTGGCGGCTGACGAGCGACTCAAGGACTTTTGGACCAGCCAGCAAGAGAGCATCCGCAATCGATTGTCGGAGTCGGGCTGGCAATTGAATGTCAAATTCGACGACCTGCCGAACATTTGTACTGGTCAAGCGGCGATGGGTTGGATCACGCGGGAGTCGGTGACCGAGAAACCTTTCTCATTGGGTGTCATCATCGACGTCCAAGGCCGCGAGGAGCGAGTCGATGAGTTGATGCAGCGCATCGAAAAAGAAATGACATCACTCGGTGCAGTCCGCCAAAATGTTGCGGTAGGTGACTTGTCTGTCAAACATTATCTCTTGCCCAAGGTTGCCACAGATACTCGTTCAAGAGAATCCTATTACGTAGTCTCTTCGGGACAGCTTCTCGCCGCCGATGACTTGATTACGATCGAGGAACTCGTGAAAGCTCAAAAAGAGTTACCCGAGCGCTCACTTGCTCGTTCGCCCATCTACGAGAAAGTCCGATCTCGCATCCACCGAGATGATCATGCAGCCGAGTTGGAGTACTTCGTCCAGCCCATCGGGTTCGGTCGATTGTTACGGGCCGTGTCGGGCAAAACAGCTCGTGGCCAGGTGGACATGCTGAAATTGCTCGAAGGCCAGGGCTTCGGTAGTCTGCTCTGCGCCGCTGGATCGATCCAATTCAACAAGGATGATTTGGATATGCACCATCAAGGATTCATCTTGCGTGAAGAGGAAATCCCGGAGTCAGTGCAAATCCTCGACTTCCCCAACAACAGCGCTTTGGTACCGCCACCATGGATCGATGCAAACTCCGCTAGCGTGTTGGGCTTCTCCTGGAACTTCAGCGAGGCCTTTCCCAAGTTCAAGGGTTTGGTCGACGCCTACATTGGGGAAGAACAATTCGACGAGATCTTGGAAGGGATCAAGTTAGATCCGAATGGACCACAGATCGACATCGAAAGTGAAATACTTCCTTACGTCGGCACCGAGTTCTATGCCATCACAGAGATCGAACCACCGATCACTCCTGAAAGCAAGCGATCCTTGATCTGTATCAAGCTGAAAGATCCTCAGAACAAATTGACCGGTGTCCTCAATCGTTATTCGAAGACCGAACCGGGTTCAAGTACCGAAGACATCGGCGACTACCGAGTCTGGAAATTCTCCAACGAAGAAGTGCAAGAGGAGACGCTCGATTTCGATGCGGGGCCGAACAGCAACAAAGGGAATCAGCAAAACCAACAAAATCAACCCCTCCTAAAGCAATGGGCTGTCACGTTGATCGATGGATGGTTCGTTTTCGCCTCCAATCCCGATACGTTGGCGAAGGTCATTGAACGAGCAAGTAATGCCGCAGCCCAAGGTGGCTTTGAAGGTCTGCCAGAAGTGAAATCATCTCGGGCCATGCAAGAGAAGCTTTTGGGTGGTACCGAAATGAGCTTCTCTGAAATCGATCTTTCTGAACGTTCTTTCGAAATGCAGTACGAACTATTCCGCCAGAATATACTCCCCGAGTCGCGGTCGTTGTTGGCACTGATCGCAGAGCGACTCTTGAAGACCGACAAACCTCAACCTCAACAACTCCAGGGCGGAAAACTGCCACCCTACGATCAAGTGAAGAAGTTTTTCACCCCGGCTGGTATGGTGGTACGCACGGAGAAGGATGGTTGGGGTATCGACGGATTCATACTTGGCACAAATCGAATCAAGAAGGCGATCCCAGACGCAAAGTGACAATATTGCGTCACTGCCCATCGTCTATTTCTACACCGAGGAATTCCAATGCAATCTTCTTGGCCGATTTATTGCACAATGATCCTGACTTCTCTCGGTGTCTCCGAATCAGAAGTTCTCGGGCAAGATAGTCCAAACCCCGTTGGCCCGACCGAGGAAATTCTGTCCCGCATCCAGCCAGAGACGCTTCATGGACATATCCAGTTTCTCGCCGATGACCTTCTGGAAGGGCGAGGGCCCGGCTCCACTGGCGATGCGATCACGCAGCTGTACCTCGAAACCCAATTCAAGATACATGGCTTGCAACCGATTCCAGGCTCCCAAGCGTATCGCCAAACGGTTCCAATGTTGGGGATGTCCAGCCAGCCCGAAGCGACGTGGCGTTTCCGATCCACCGACTCGGCCAAAAAGGATCTCGCGCTGGAATTGAAGTACTTTGATGATTACATCGCGGTCGCTGGAAAGCCCGAGAAGAAGATCGTCGTGGAAGATCGAGAACTCGTCTTTGTTGGCTATGGCATCCAAGCTCCCGAATATCAATGGGACGACTTCAAGGGAGTGGATCTTCGTGGCAAAATCCTTGTCATGATGAACAACGACCCGGAACGTGATCCGGACTTGTTTGCCGGATCGCGACGATTGTATTACGGTCGATGGGACTACAAGTACGAAAGCGCCGCTCGTCAAGGAGCTGCTGGCGCGATCATCATCCATACAACCCCCTCGGCAGGCTATCCATTCACCGTCATCCAGACTTCGTGGACCGGTGAGCAATTCGAACTGCGGGACTCCACCGAACCACGCATCGATATGAAAGCCTGGGTTACCGATGATGCGGCCCGCTCGATCGTTGCCTTGGCTGGCAAGGATCTCGATGAATTGCGTGAAGCTGCCGAAAGCCGCGACTTCAAGCCTGTGCCACTGGGGCTGACCCTCACCACCCACATCCAAGCAGAAGCCCGCGAAAGGATCACCGCCAACGTCCTTGGTTTTCTTCCCGGCTCGGATCCGACCGTGGCCGATGAGTATGTGATTTTCATGGCACATCATGACCACATCGGTATCGCGGTGGATCGCGATGAAAACGGGGACAATATCTACAATGGTGCCGTCGATAATGCATCGGGGACCGCGTCGCTCCTCGCAATTCTCCAAGCTATTACCAACAGCAATGCCCGTCCCAGACGATCGTTGATGTTCGCAGCCGTTGGGGCCGAAGAGCAAGGACTGCTGGGATCCAAGTACCTGGCAGAGAATCCGGTTGTCCCCAACGGCAAACTGGCTGCTCTGGTCAATATGGATGGCATCAACTTCTTAGGCCCAACGCGCGACGTACAAGTCATCGGGTTGGGGAAGAGTTCGATGGATGCCTTGGTAGAAGCAGCCGCGTCCAAACAAAATCGTCGAGTGGTTGGAGACCTGGAACCCAGCAAAGGCTACTACTATCGATCCGACCAATTCTCGTTAGCCAAAGTCGGCGTCCCGGCGGTGTATCTGCACGTAGGTCATGCTGTGCGTGGTAAGCCCGACGGGTGGGGGAAAGAACAGTTGCAAGCTTGGACGGACAAACATTATCACCAACGCTCCGACGAATACGATCCTCAATGGGATCTTTCAGGCGCCGTTGAGGACACCCGCCTCCTAACGGAAGTCGGACTCGCTGCGGCAAACGCTCAGGAGATGCAGGCATGGATTCCAGGTGATGAATTCGAGGCTGCCCGCAAACAGGCCATCCAAGCAGCCAAATCCGCCGCAAGGCGCTAGCATTCGGGTATCACCCAAGCATCGATTTTTTTCGTCAGTTTATCGCGATGGAGCGAAATTTTTGGCATCGAGCGATCCTCCCAATCGCTCTGTATGACGTGGTCCCGATGGGTCGTGCCATTCGAGGCACATTCCATCCCAAAAAAACATTCGCCTCCTTAATCCATGACACGTGCGTCCGATTTGCATACGCTCTACCTCTGGTTTGATCGATTGATGGATCTTTCCGAGGCAGAACAGGCTGCCGAATTGCGTGCGCTTCGCGAGACCGGGAATCCATTGGCCTTGCAATTGGAAGGGATGCTACTGATACATCGCCAGCAAAACCCAACCGAATCCCCTTTCACGATTGACGAACTCCTGAGCGTCGTGCAACCGGAACAGCCATGGAAAATGGCATCGGATCTGCGAGAGCTGTCGAGGAAGCTTTTTTGGAGCGAGATCCATGCCTGCTTTCAGCTCGGCCATTTTTCGTTGATTGAGTGTCTTTCGGTTTCCACCATTGGGGCAACCTATCGAGCCCATGACCAAGAACTGGATCGGGATGTGGCTCTGCTACTCGTCTTCCCACGCTGGAGTCGTGAGTCGATGGTCCATGGCCGCACGCTGGAATCCTCGAGGGCTGTCGCCAAGGTGTTCCATCCCCATGTTGCAGCCATACTAGGAACGATGCACCTGCAAGAGATCTTTGCCGTAGTTCGGCAATGGGTTCCCGGGCAGAATCTTGGATTGTGGCTAGAGGACCATCGCAGCCAAGCATCGAATCATATTGGTCTTCTTGTCCGCGGGATCGCCTTGGGGCTACAGGCTATCCACGACGAAGGAGTGTTGCATGGCGATCTGAAGCCTACCAACATCATCATGAAGGATGGCCTATTGCACCCGGTTATTACCGATTTTGGGACAGCGACCTGGATCAGCTCCGATCAAGCGACCTTGTGGCAGGGAGGAACACGGGGATTCGTCGCCCCGGAGATCCTGCGCGGCGAACCTCCCACCCCCCAAAGCGATCTCTACAGCCTAGGAGTCATTCTTCAGTGGATGACGACCAACGGAGAGAGTTCACAAAACGTCCCTGACGACCTGTTGCCGTCCCTGCTCGCCTCGGATCCCAAACAACGTCCGGCTAGCGCGAAACAAGTAGCGGATCAAATCGGGGATTGGATTGCAACCGACGAGGCAATTCAAGAATCGAGGCTGGGTCCAGGGGATCCACTTGCAAACCAAACGAACACCCAGCGATCCCATGGGGGAACACGCCCGCTCCTGTGGGATCGCTTGAATCATCGACGAGCCTGGATCGGTCATACACTAGGATTGGGGCTCACGGCCGTGGCTTCTTCCTGGGCGGGCAGTTCGCTGGCAAGCATGCGACCCAAAGAAGAGTCCGCCTTCATTCCTGGGTTCGCCGCATCCTTCAATCAAAACTTGCGCAGCTCGAAAGACTTGGAACGTACCAACCTTCAATTTCTTCCGAACGTGAACTCGGATTCCAAGGACAACTCGCAGCGAGCGGATCTGTTGAGTCCCGTGCAGTCAGGTAAGTGGAGCTGGCTTCCGATCCAAGAGTTTCAATTCCCGTTCGTTCCGAAAACTGGTAAGTTGCATTTCGTCGTGTTGTACGATTGCGATCCGGGAATGGCTCACTATCGCGTTGAATGCCGAGCCAGCGAAACGGACAAGTGGATTGTGCTTGCGGAGGGATCGAACTTCTTTGGAGGGCGCTACGATCGCACCGTCGATCTCGTGCTTCCAAGGCGATTGCTTTCAATCGCCGAGAAATTCCAATCTCGCATTGGTATCATGTACGAGCGGTCCTCAAGCTATCCAACCGAGCTTCCCCCAATCGCTTTGTTCGTTCGATCGACCGAGTCCTTTTATGAAGTCGTTAGTATCCAGTTGTGGGACAGCATCTACAGAAAATCCGAAAACGATCGTGGGCTCCAGTAAGCTTCAAAGCCGTCCGCACCTTGACGGCCTATTTCCTGTTAGCCATCACATGTGCGTCCTTGGGTTACTGGTTAACACCTCGACCGCCACTGGTATCTGGCATCTACTTCGTACGCGAGCCCTTGCAGCCTGCCGATCGTGAGTTCTACGATTCTAACTTCCATCTAACGAAAGATTCCCAGCGATCGACACGGAATGTCGTCCTGATTCGCGAACGGACTGTGGAAGACAAACCCAATGTCGTCTATTGGTGCCCTCAGCGGCCAGGTACCTGGGGAGAAGTTGAAATCGAGTGGCGTTGGGAACCGTCGTTTCAGCCCATCCTGGCAATACTCGAGCCGAACCTATCTGTCGCCACGGACTTTGATCCATCTTCAGTTGCCGAGTTCGCCATTGCGAGCGATGTCACAAACCAACGATGGCACACACTACTTCGATTGAATGCTACCACTTCGGATAAGTCTTTGAACCAAGCCATCGACGCCAGCAAGTGGGTTAAGGGATGTACGTCCCTTCGTATCCGATACCGCATGATGGCAAACAAATTGATGTACCATCCCACCCCCGATGATCCGATCGGCCTGGCCGGCGCCCAGTGTCTACGACAGGGCTTTCAACAGTCGCATTCGACGCGCCTACGATTTTGGACACGGGAGGCTGAAACTCCTGTCCAAGCGAAAGACTAACTGGGTTGATGCATGCATCCTACAAAGAGAACGATGCCACTCGTGGTATCTCGAATCAAGAATACAAACGGGCGATCGGCTCGAAACTCGGGAACGAAATCTTGGAATATCGGAGCGGATGTAGGAGCGAGGATGACTCCGGTTGCCGCAGCCGCTTCGGTCCCTTCTTCGTTGACTTCCACCATGGCTTGGTGGATGGCTTT
>JALOQW010000240.1 GCA_025459275.1 Pirellula sp. | reverse complement strand
TCCAGGAGTCGACGTGCGTCATCGTCGATCACTCCCGTTGCGGTTGGCAATGCATTCTCAATGGCGGTTGCGTAGCCACCCAAAGGGGCATTCATGACAGGAGTGGGTCGCTCACGCCGCCATGCAAAGAGCGAGGTATCTATCATCAAAGGGGGAGTCAACCATGCGGCGACGAAGAGCATCAAAATGATGATACACAGTACCGCAGGCATGAAGGTCGCTCGAACGAATGAGCCTTTGATCCGCGGAAGATTGGTGATCCGTTCCCCTGCGAGAAAACGAGCGAGATCCTTACCGAGTTCGTTTGCGTCGCAATACCTTCGATCGGGTGATTTCTCTAAGCACTTGCGGCAGATTCGTTCCAAAGTAATCGGCACTTCAGGTCGGTACTTGCGAATGGATGCGGGCTCGGAAGTAACCACTTGATGGAGCACCTCGTAATCAGACTCTCCTGTAAAGGGGGGACGTCCTGTAAGGAGTTCAAAGAGTATCGCTCCAAGCCCGTACACATCCGCCGACTTCTGGCTTTCCTTGGCGCGACCTGTGGCATGCTCCGGAGGCATATAACAAGGAGTGCCGATTCGGGTCCCCGTTCTCGTCAATTGCGTTCGCTGCATCTCCGGATCGTCCCAACCGGCCAGCTTGGCCATGCCAAAGTCCGACACGAGCGGGATGATCGACAATTCAAAGTCTCGGAGTGACGAATTGGCGGGAGCGTCGTCCAGCAGGATATTCGCAGGCTTGAGATCGCGGTGAATGATATTCCTTTCATGCGCATCCCCCACTCCCTCGCAGATCGCATGCATCAGTGCGACCGCAGTTCTTGGCGGTATCGGAGATTTCTGAGTCGCCAGCCACGTGGCAAGTGTCCCCAACGGACAATAACGCATCGCGATATAGCCTATTCCGTCGATTTCCCCTGCGTCGTAAATGGGCATGACGTAGCGATGCTGCAGGGATGCGGCGGCTCTCGCTTCCGATAGGAAGCGTTCTTTCTGACGAGACTCTTCCAGATCACCAAGGAGTGGGATTTTGAGAGCAACCTTGCGATGTAAGACCGGATCGTTTGCCAAGTAGACGATCCCGAAGCCACCTCGGCCAATGAAGCATTCGATCTGATATCGGCCGAGATTCTTTACCGATTCCCTGGGGCCGTTTTCGACAGCATCGGGCCCTACCCATACGCGCTTGACTCGCTCCTCGAATTGCGCCGCGATCCGTTGCTCATCCGCATTTCGTTGCTCATCCGGATTTCCACGGCCGCTCGATAACTCTTCAGAGATTTCTTCCGATGAAGGGGATGCATCGAGTTGTTCTGACGAAGCCATACACTTGCCTGCTTCGAGTCCTCGATATCGTTATCCGTTGCCTGTCAGCGCGTCGGTGGCTTGCTTCCATCGCAGCATGGCTCGAGACCATTGCTTGCGCACTGCGGCTTCATTTCGCTGAGAGCGCTGAGCTATCTCAGCAAAACTCATTTTCCTCTTGTAATGGTCAACGATGAGTTCTTGGTCGGCAATGGGTAACTGCAGCAGCGCACGATCCAGAAGTTCTCTTTCCTCTTCAGCCACGAGAGCTTGGCTAGGGGTCACCGCATCCAGCACAGGTAGGTCCTGATGCTTCATTTCCTGGAGTCTCACTTCGCGCTTCAATGAACGCTTCTGAGACCATTTCTGGTCTCGCAACGTCTTGGCGATTTGGTTTTCGAGAATCCGCTTCAACCAAGCGGTCATCTCACCCCAACTGGTTCCGCGGAATTCACGCGCTGATCGGTGGGCCAGCATAAAGGTATCCTGAACCAAATCCGAAACCCCGACTCTCGTTTGAAGGTCCTTGTGCAAGCCGTCTTGCGCCACTTGCCGCAAGGGAGTCTCCATCCGTGAGTGCAATTGACTCCAGGCGTTCGCGTCCCCATTGCGACAAGCAACAATCGTCGAATCTTGAATGGACGGCGAGCAAGCAAAATTTGAGGCGTTGTCCATTTGAGGCGGTCCAGGTTGAGCAAAGCATTCACCGGGGCAATCTGAACGCCTTCGATTGTACACACTCGCGAGCCGGATGCACGCTGTTCCGGACCAATTTACGAATACAACTGGATCGCCTTGACGATCGCCTCGATCTCGTTGGGGACTGCGATGGCCCGGTTGGCAAACGATGCGCGGTTGACACCGCGACTCCCCAGAACTTCATTGAATTTTTCTTGATCGGTCGTGTGATAGGCCACGGTCGCGGTCGGATCTTTGAGTTGATGCCCTGTCAGAATGCAGACAACGCGATCGTCCATGCCGATGACCCCCTGTTGCCTGAGCAGCTTTGCGCCGGCGACACTGGCCGCGCTGGCGGGTTCGCACCCAATACCACCAGCACCGACCTGGGCCTTGGCGTCCAAAATCTCCTGGTCGTTGACTTTCCGTACAACTCCATCGCAGACATCGAGGGCACGCAAGCACTTCTTCAAGTTCACGGGCCGGTTAATCTCGATCGCGCTTGCGATGGTGTCCGCTTTACGGTGAGCTCGATCCAATTCATCGTAGTACCAGCACGCGATTTCCATTCTCGGTCGACCGCCGAGCCACTTCAAGTTCCGTTGGTTGTACAGAACATCGAGCGTATCAGCCCCCGCCGCATTGATGACCGCCAACCGAGGTACCCGCGTTATCAGACCCAGACGCTTCAGCTCCAGAAACGCTTTCCCGAACGCGCTACTGTTTCCAAGATTGCCACCTGGGACGACAATCCAATCCGGGACTTCCCATCGCAAGGCTTCCAGGACCCGATACATGACTGTCTTTTGCCCTTCCAAGCGGAATGGGTTGACGCTGTTGACGAGATAGATGCCGAGCTCCTTCGAGACCTCCTGCACTCGGGCCATCGCATCGTCGAAGTCGCCTGCGATCTGAACCGTCAGCGCACCGTATTCGAGAGCTTGGGACAGCTTGCCGTACGAGATCTTTCCAGAGCCGATGAAGATCACGGCCTTCATCAATTGTGTGACCGCACAATACATTGCCAGTGACGCACTGGTGTTTCCCGTCGAAGCACATGCTGCCCGGCGGGCGCCAATCATGTGGGCATG
This sequence comes from Pirellula sp., assembly GCA_025459275.1. Taxonomy (GTDB): domain Bacteria; phylum Planctomycetota; class Planctomycetia; order Pirellulales; family Pirellulaceae; genus JBKCUI01. Next base: position 3,948 of record JALOQW010000240.1, on the reverse strand, counting down.
CGTGAAGGCAGCGCACATACCATTGTCTTTGAAGGAACCGGATGGGTTCATCCCTTCGTATTGAAGGTACAGTTGTCCGGGACGGATGCCGACATAGCGAGCGACGTTATTGGCTTGCTGCAGAAGCGTTTGCCCCTCGCCGACGGTCACGATCTTCTCAGGCGGTGCGTACGGCAAGAGTTCATGGAATCGCCAAACACCGCTAAATCGCATCGGCTCCCAGCGCCGCGTCCACATCCCCTCGAATTCCGACAAGCGACTGGGGACGGGCAAGCGATCCCATTCGTAGACGATGTCGAGCAATTCGCCGCATTTCGCGCACTTGGTATGAACTTCGTCGACACCATACGTAGCTTCGCAATCCACGTTCAAGCAACGTTGGAACGCTCGTTCGTTCGTGCGAGTCAAAGTGTCTGGGTTTTTTAATGTTTGGGACATATCGGATCCAATCCTAGGTTGTGCCCGAGACCGCCGAAAATTCGACACCAGGATTGGCCTAGCAAAGGGGCCGAATCTGGTCCCCTTTACCCTCACAATCCCTACCAGCGGTAAATTCTTCGAAGGTTTCACCGAACTTGCCTTAGTGTACCCGAAGGTACGCAACGCGTGACATTCGGAACAGGTTGGGATAAGATACAAGGATAGCCCAGCACAAGATGCAGGGAGTTGCCCACCAATCGAATGGTGGAACTAAGGAACCAGCATGACCAAGGAACCAGCATGACAAAGGTACCAGCATGGTAGAGACCGAGACGATTTCGAGCGTCACTCCACCCCAAACGGTCGCAGACAGCATTGAATCCGCCAAAATCGCCGCTCGTATCGCCGCCGAAAACAAGGGGCAGGATATCGTTGTGCTCGATCTCTCTCGCCAAACCAGCGTTTTTGATTGCTTTGTCATTGTCACCGGAACCAGCCGTCGGCAATTGCACGCGATCGCCGAAGAGATCAACCGTGAACTGCGCAAGCGAGGCGAGGTTCGCATCTCCATGTCGGGGTACGACGAAAGCCACTGGATTGCGTTGGACTACGGTGGTGTCGTGGTGCATCTGTTCGATGAGGAACATCGTCGCTTCTACGATCTCGAAGGACTTTGGGCTGATGGGGTTCGCGTCGACTTGTCAGACGTTCTGCGAAGCACTGGGGCTCAGCCGAGCGGATTCTGACTATTCAAGGGCATGGAAGGCGATTCTTCTCGATGATGTCGATCTCTTACGAATACCTGCTGTGGATTCTACCGGTGCTGGTAGCGGTTTCGTTGGTCATGGCCGCGACACGGCACGAAAGGACGGACATGATTCTTCAGCAAGCATGGCGAACCGGCTTATGGACCATTTGCTTTCTAGGCATCGTGGCTCTCTTGATCCGTTTTGCTGTTTGGCGCATTGGCTAGAATGAATGACACTGCAGATTTTGGGATGCACTTATGCCGTTGTACGAATACCACTGCGAAACCTGTGACAAGGAGTTCGAACTGCTGATTCAACGCCGTGACGATTCTCCGTTATGTCCTGAATGCGGTTCGAAGAAACTAACCAAGCTGCTCAGCGTTATCGGCTCCCCTGTCATTGGTGAGAACGCCGGCCAAAGATCTGCAGCCACAAGTGAAACGTGTGGTCGTCCCCAATGTGCACGAGGTTGCATGTTCGATAATTGAGGTAGAGCAACATGATGCGGAACCGATGGTTATGGTTTTGGTGGCTGGTCCTGTTGGTTCCTATCGTTGGCTGCAAAGGCTGTACTCAATCCGGCGACCCGAGCGCGGACCAAGCCCAGAAAGAAGAAGACGCCAAAAAGAAGCGACAGCGGCTGGTCGCTGACGAGTTAAGGACGCTTCCTTTTGCCACGGAATCGGCTGGCAATCTCGTCAAACCAGGGCATTGGTACCAGATTCGAAACAAGCTCAAAGCCAACTTCGGGGATGAGTCGCTCACCGCTGCGGTGACGGTCACGGATCGCGAAGGGGTCCCGTTGTCGCTCGGTTGGGGGTCTGATTCCGTTGATTTCAAGCGCAATGTTTCTTTAGCCGTTGGGCAAGAAAAGGCGATCGATGTCACGCTTTTGCATCCCGATCTTCCAGTCGAACGGACCGATGCCAATGGACTCACCGAGAAAACAACGTCTTCGATTCGAACGCGATACTCGTTGCGAGGTATAGGAACACCCATCCTTGAGGAGACGTTCCCGGTCAAGTTTCTCGAAGGTTACCAGTACGATTTGATTGTTATGAGCCGTGATCTTTCTCGGCACACGTTCTGGAGAGGATTGGATTGTATCGTCTGGAGAACTTCCGATGATCTTCAGGAGAACCGACTCGCACCTCACCGAATCGTAGATATGGCGGAAGAGGAGCTGACGAGTCATTTTCCCAGTCAGCTTGCAACCATGACTTCGATTTCGCACATCGTCATCAACGATGTCTCACTCAACGCCTTGACGGAGCAGCAGCAGAAAGCCCTTGCGGACTGGCTGCATTTCGGTGGTACGTTGATCGTCAATGGACCAGAAGCGGTTGGCTCCATCGAAACGTCGCAACTCAAGGAATGGGTCCCTTTGGTGGATACAGCGGATGGAGTTTGGTCTGAGGAGTCGCAACAAGAATTCGACAACACATGGACAATTCGGATTGCAGGGGGAGAGAAGATTCGTTTCCAAAGCGATCGAAAGATTCCTGTCTTAGCCGGAACATTGGTCGAGGATGCTTCCTGGGTACCGATGCTCGATGGATTGGTTGCAGAGCGATTGATCGGACAGGGGCGGGTGGTGATGACGACGTTTCCTTTGACGGATGCTGCATTCATACGCTGGCCTTCCTACAGTTCCCTCATCCACAATGCCATACTTCGCAAACCTCATCGAACTCCAACTCTTGGCGAGGAAGCAAAGACCCTCTACGCCGATGAGTTCGAAGGGACGGAGCGCAACCCGCTTCACAACACGCGACTTCGTCTCTGGGCTCGCGATCTGGATCTGTCGATGATTCGTACCGATGGAGAAGTCTTAAAGACGGCGAATTTGGACGGTTCCTCTGGTTTTCGATCGGCCAAGAAAACCAGCCTCGGAGCCTGGAACCCGGAATCCCGCATTGCGGTGCATGCGACCAACTGTTTGAGAGAATCGTCTGGAATCACCGTGCCGCAGGTTGGTACGATCATGAAGTTGTTGTTGGGCTATTTGGTTGTGCTCGTGCCGATCAACTGGGTTGTCTTCCGATTGATGGGGCGTGTGGAATGGGCATGGATAGCGGCTCCGATCATTGCGTTAGCTGGTGCAGCCTTTGTTGCCCGCAGTGTTCAGTTGGACGTCGGTTTTTCGAGAAGCCAAACGACGTTCGGGTTCCTCGAATGTCACGATAACCATCCTCGAGGTCTGCTGTCGAACTTCCATGCCCTTTACACCTCGCTGTCGACGAACTACCAGGCAGTGTACAAGGAAGGAGAGGGGCTTGTGGTTCCAGCCCAACGTGCCAACTTGCGGGCTGGTATTCGCGATAACCAAGTTCTGGAATACTGGAATGCTGACGAAAGAGGTGCAGGGCTGCAACGGTTTCCCGTCTTATCCAATTCCACCGGAATACTCCAATCGGAAGAGATGGTTGAATTCCAAGGCCCGATTCGTTGGAATCTCGATAGCGAGAACCTGCAGATCCAAGCAACAAATGAACTTGGTGTTGCATTGCAGGATGTCGGAGTCTTTGGGTTGAACCAACAGGGGCAGCTGATGTCCGGTTGGATCGGGTCCCTCGAACCAGGTCAATCCGTTCAAGAGGCCATGACCGTCGCTCCGGACGATGAGCGTTGGTTTTCTCAATGGGATGGAAATCCTCTGCTCAAGAAACCGGTTTCCATTCGAGCGAACGACGGCATGCTATGGACCGACGACCCTGTCGACGATATCTACATGGGTGCGATGCTGATGGTCATCGCCCAACGATACCCACTTTCCGCT
>JALOQW010000239.1 GCA_025459275.1 Pirellula sp. | reverse complement strand
CTGCTATTTCCACTCGTGGCATACGCATTTTTTTGCCTTTTTGATCTACGAACCATACGTTGAAGGCGAGCGGGTGGTCTGAGTTAAGTGGTTTTGGACGGGCCGGGAGGCCCGTCCTACGACCCATACTACGACCCGCTATTTTCAAACGGCAATTTTGCTAAACTCCTGAGCTTGGGCTTGAAGGAAGACAGTTGTTTTCGCGTCTAGACGGGCCGGGAGGCCCGTCCTACGAGGGGACCTCAATGGCATGGGAGGGGAATTGGAATCTTGATCCGCCACCGGGCCTTCAGGGTTTGAGACACGATCTGCCGCTGAGGATCTACGTCCGCCATATGCCGCATTGGCGACAAGAGGGAGCCACTTACTTCGTTACTTTCCGACTGGCCGATTCGATTCCCGAATCGCGTCGCCATGAATTGGAACGACTGAAGAGCGATTGGGAAGCAAAACATCGTGGCACACAAGATAAGCAATTGCTCGAGGAGCTGGCTTGCATGGTCTTCGAGCGGATTGAGGATTGGTTGGACCAGGGAACCGGCAGCTGTGTGTTGAAGGAGTCCCGTTTTTCGCTTTTGGTTCATCAATCGATGCAACACTTTCACGGCCAACACTACGAGCTTGGAGCGAGCGTCGTCATGCCGAATCATGTTCATTGCATTATAAGACCGTTGGCGAAAGCGAAAAAGGAATTGGAAGAGATCATTGGTAGTTGGAAATCCTTCACCTCAAGACGCATTCATATCGCTCTCGGACAGGAGGGCCGACTTTGGCAGGATGAGAGTTACGATCGGATCGTCCGCGATGAAGAACATCTTTGGCGATGCATTCAATACATTGGCAACAATCCCAAGAAGGCTGGGGTGTCCAGTATAGCGTGTCAATTATGGCTTAATCCAGATTGGGAAAACCTCGGCTGGAAGTACGTATCCAGCGAGTAACAAGCATGCACGTAGACCGGTTCGTAGAAGGGGACCGTAGAACGGGCCTCCAGGCCCGTTCGAACTGCATCCCAAAGATCAGAACGCCCGTTTTTCGCGTTTGGACGGGCCGGGAGGCCCGTCCTACATTTGGATTATCGAATCCATCCCAACGTGTTGGTTGGCAAACAGCGAAGTACCCCAGACAGGATTCGAACCTGTGACCTCAGCTTTAGGAAAGCCGCGCTCTATCCAACTGAGCTACTGGGGCAGACTTGGTCTTTTTTGTGAATTGGTGACCTTAAACGCCTCAAAGATTCTCGAATCGTAAAGCAAGAGTGTCAACGGCCGAAAAATGGCTGTTCCCATATTGTAACGCAATTTCTGAGGAATCGCTTGCACAAGCCAATCCCACCACTCTCTCTTGGACACATTGTGTTTGTCGCGTGCGTTCGTCATGATTTAATGGATGAGCCTCCCATGCTGACTCGACCACGTTTACTGCTTTAGAGCGTTGACATGCCGTGAACACACGTACCGATGATCGCGGTTTTGCGGGTGGAAATCTTCTCCTTCACGAAGAGCTTGCCGTGCGAGTGCTGATGTCGCATTGCGGAATAGATTATGAGCTTCCGACGCGAATACAGGGCTACGCGATCTACTCAGAATTTGGGGGCCGTCGAACATCATTTAACCAGTCGTTTTCCATCGATTTAGAAGCTCGATCCGACGAGAACTCCTCGATGTTTGGAGTCGGCGAATTCGTGCATCCCGATAGCCTCACTGGTTCCCTCATGATCACCTGCCGCAAAGATCCCTACGTGGTTTCGAATATCCAGTTGATATGCGGCGAGGCGATTCCGAGAAATCACTTCTCCAGCGTTATGAAAGTTGCGATGACCCGCATCGAAGCTCCGGTCGCGACGAATCGTCCTGAACTGCAGCAATTCTGTAGTCGATTCGACTGGACAAGGTCTTACGCTCGCATGTTTTGGTTCCAGAATCGGCTCTACTTCCACTTTTGCGATATCGATTTTGAATCAGCATGCTCATCCACGCGCGATCGGTACTTGAGCAGCGACTGCAATGTGGAACTGCTTACGTACGAAGGGGCCCTTGTTGGTGTCAACGGTGAAGTCATGCTGGAACCGAAGGATCAGAGAGAATGCTATCCTCCGATGGGCGTTCTCGAATTTCGACGACAGCATTCGCCCGATTGAGAGCAAGCTACTTGCTGTTCTAGCCGCTTTCATTTCGGATGGTACGTCGCTGAGGTCAATCGCCAGGAGGGGCTGAAACTCGCGGACGATGTCGACGGAAACTCTCGCATGCACCGCTCCTTGTTTACCGAAGAATCGCTGGCCGCCCGAAACCGGAAAGACCCCTTCGTGCCCCCTTCATCTCCGCTGTCGGTATCGACCATTCGCCGGCCACCGAACAGTTTCGACCTTGCGTTCTTCCGGATTATGGATCAGCTCGCTATACCCTTGAAGCGATTCGGCCGTTGCCTCAATAACAGGAATCGAGACGCTCATCAACTCTTCATATATCGATAAACGCACCCCAGGCATCGATCTACGGTAGACTCTAAGGACCTCGCCAAAACCTTGTCCGAACGCGACTCGATGACTGGAGCTAGATGTGATGCCTAAGATGTATCGATTATGGATGGAACGCTTTGCCTCTCTGCTTTTGATGGTTTCGTTCGCCTATGCCCAAGACCCGTCGCTGGAACGTGTCGGTCGGCAAGGGGACGATTCGATCATGACACCTGTTCATCAACGCATCACCCCTTATGGAACATGGGTGGAGTTGCCTGGCATGAGGCCTCAAGCCGTCGCCATTGCTCCCAACGGAAAGATCGGCGTGACGTCGGGCAAGACAAGCAAGCTGGTGGTCTTCGACCCTCGAACCGGGGAGCGACTCGACACGGTCAATATGCCGAACGAATCCCAGTTAGTCGATGCCTCACCGGACGCCCCCAACAACCTCAAGCCGGATGCGGCTGCGATATTGAGCTATACCGGCATCGTTTTTTCCAAGGATGGAAAGGAGATTTACCTCAGCAACGTTCAAGGTTCCATCAAGGTCTTTCGTGTAGATGAGAACAACAAAGTAACCCCATCGCATGCCCTGCCATTGCCGTCGGCCAACGCACCCAAGCGAAAACAAGAGATCCCGAGCGGCTTGGCTTTTTCCGACTCAGGCGATCGGCTTTATGTGTGTGGTAACTTGTCGAACCAACTCTTGGAGCTAGACCCCAAGACGGGGAAGACCCTTCGAACATTTGACGTTGGTGTTGCACCTTACGATGTCGTGGTGGCCGGTTCGCGTGCATTCGTCAGCAATTGGGGAGGGCGAAGACCCGAAGCCGGGGATCTGGCCGGGCCAGCTGGAAAAGGAACGACGGTCCGTGTCGATCCAGTACGACACATCGCCAGTGAAGGGTCGGTCTCGATCGTCGATCTTGATTCAGGCGCAATTCAAGAAACGGTTGTCGGCCTTCATGCGTCGGCGTTGGCGTTGTCACCAAACGGAAAGTATCTTGTGTGCGCCAACGCGGGAAGCGATACGTTGACGATCATGAACGCCGCCGATGGAGCCATCGTTGAAACGGTCTTCGTCAAGCAGAATCCTTCCGATCTTTTCGGAGCCTCACCCAACGCGCTCGTGTTTGATCGAGATGGCGAAACGTTGTACGTTGCCAACGGAACTCAAAACGCCATCGCTGTCATGCAATTCGAGCCAGAGGAACGGGGAGACACCCGATTGATGGGGCTCATTCCGGTAGGCTGGTTTCCCGGCGCCATCGCCTTGCATCCGACGGAGCCTATGCTGGTCGTCGCCAATATCAAAGGGCTACCCACGCAACCCAAAAAGCAAGGCGATGGCGAAGGCTTTAACTCCCATCAGTATCAAGGGAGCTTGTCGATCTTTGCCATTCCACAGAAGGAGCTTCTGCCAGCCTTATCAGAGCGAGCAACCCGAAATCTGCGATACGATTCAATCGTTAAATCACGCCTTCCTGCGCGTCCCAATCAACCTGCTCGTACCATTCCTGAACGAATCGGTGAACCGAGCTTGATCGAGCACGTGGTTTACATCATCAAAGAGAACCGAACCTATGACCAAGTCCTCGGGGACGATCCGCGTGGCAATGGGGATCCGAATCTATGTATCTTTGGTCGTGAGATCACCCCCAACCAACACAAGCTAGTCGAAGAATTTGTACTGCTCGACAATACTTACTGCTGCGGGATTCTAAGTGCGGATGGCCACAATTGGAGCACGACCGCCATTGCTACCGACTATCTGGAAAAGAGCTTTGCTGGATTTCCACGGAGCTACCCCGATGGCATGGAAGAGAGTGACATCGACGCGTTGGCCTATTCGCCCGCTGGGTTCATTTGGGACAACGCGGTCAAGCATCAGATCCGTATCCGAAACTATGGCGAGTTCATGATGCCTGTCGTTCGATGGCGTGACCCAAATCGCTCTGGTCCTGTCGATTACATGAGTTGCTATAAGACATGGAAGGGGATTGAGGATTTGGTCATCTTCGAGTCAACGCCAGGCATAGAGAGCATTCGCCCGTTTTCACCGACGGGATACGTTGGTTGGAACATGTCGGTTCCCGATCAAGTGCGAGCCGATTACTTCCTCCAAGAATTGGCCGATATGGAGCATAAAGGGGAGTATCCTCAGTTGACGATTGTCTGTCTTCCGAATGACCATACGAGCGGCACGGCCAAGAACTGTCCAACTCCCGCGTCGTGCATGGCCGACGGTGACTTGGCTGTCGGACGGATGGTCGAAGGATTAAGCAGGTCCAAGTTCTGGCCCAAGATGGCGATCTTTATCATCGAAGATGATCCCCAGGCCGGCTGGGATCATGTCAGCGGATATCGGACCACTGCGTATTGCATCAGTCCCTACGCCAAGCGGGGGGCGGTAGTCAGCACCCAATACAACACGACCAGTATTCTACGTTCCATCGAGCAGATCCTGGGACTTCCCCCGATGAACCAGTTCGACGCCAGTGCGACACCGATGTTCGATTGCTTTCAAGAAACACCGAACCTCACTCCCTTCACGGCGGTGCCTATCAACGTGCCGTTGGACCAGATGAACCCGGGTTCCGTTGCCTTGACCGATCCGCTACTTAAGCTGCACGCTCAGTGGTCCGAGGAGATGAACTTTCGAGAAATCGATCGAGCCCCTGAGGATCAGCTGAATCGAGTCTTGTGGCATGCGATGAAAGGGAGTGATGTTCCATTCCCTGAATGGGCGATCACTCCTTACGAAGAAGACGAGGATGAAGACGATCACATTGGAGCCGATCCATCGCCGAAGTAACGATCGGATTCCTCGTCATCGAGGGCTCGCAGAATGTCTAAGGCCTCTTCGAGCGTGGACGTTTCCGCTCCGGGCACCCGTCCAGCACGATCGCATTCACCCAGCAGGATCAGTTCGTCGTAGCTGTCGTGGCTCTTGAGTCGACGGTGGGCTCGCGCTCCAAGTGTGCCATCGAGGATCCGATGTGTGTCCATGTGATGTTTGATGAGCCAAGCGGTACGGTCGGTAATAAATCCACTGAGCGCTTCGAGTCCAGCGGCCACATGATCGCTGGGATCGATTCCCTTTCCCACGTCGTGGAGGAGCGAAGCGAGCAGGAATTCCACGTCGTAGGGAATGGCTTCCCGAGCCAGTTCGAATACTTGGAGCGAGTGGAAGAGCGCGTCTCCTTCGGGATGGTATCTCGGATCCTGCTTGACTTTTTCGAGCGGGAGCAAGAGGGAGTAGAAGACCTGATATTCATCGGGCCGAGTCTCGATTTCCAAGATGGCTTCCTCCAAGTCCATATCGGGATAGGTGAGGCACAGGAACTGTTCCCATTGTGGCAGCGTCGCACCTTCGATTCGCTTGCCGGTAATGGAGCTGCGAAAACCGTGACTGCGGAGCGAGTCTCGATAGACCGTTAATTCCACGTCGAATGCTTCTCGAACATGGACGTGAGTGAAGACTTGGGTTTCGCCATCTTTGCGAACTTGTTTGCGTTCGACCTGGTACGGAATTCCCTCGAGATCGAGAGGTTGCAGCACGCCTTCCACACTGTCGGAGAAAACGTGGATATCGATATCGGAGCCTTCTCGGACTAGCCCGGTATAAACGCTGCCGATGACACGCGGGTGGAATCGCTTGAGCAGCCGCATGACACGCAGGGCCGTCAGTCGCATCTGCTGCAGGGTATCGAAACGCTTGGGACCTTCGTAGAGCCGAGCAAATGACTGGATCTCATCACGAATCTCCGCATTCGTAGGAAGTTCGGAAGGTTTGACCCATCCTTGGCATAGCCGCCTCGCAGCTTTTTGCTTGGCCTGGTAGTACTCACTTTCCAGACGCTCATACATCAAACGAGCAGCCTCGAAGGCGATCGCTCGTCGCAGTTTTGATGACTTCATTTCAAGCACCGCGGCGATGCCGGCTGTTCGGTGCAATAGCAACGTGACCAATCAAATTCAATCGAACCCGTTTTAGAATCATAGGCCTGATCGCGGGCTCGAGCAAGCGGCGCTGAAGAGCGCAGCAGCGTCAATGGACGTGGAGTTGTCGGAGGCGAGCGAGACCATCCAGTAGCGCGCGTTGCTTGCCGGAAGGACCGATCAGTCCAGCGTTTGGAAACGGGTGTTCCGTTTTGTCCGAGGCTTGGTTCCAAATGATGCCATGGACCGTACTCTTGGCCATCAGCATTTGAACGATTTCCATTCCGTTTGCTGGAAGTCGGTCATTCGACTGAGCCAACACGGTCTTATCGAAATCCTCGCGCGAGTCGTCGAGTGGATCCTGTTTCGGGTACTTCCACGTCGAGACGATTTGCGATTTCGAGATCGCAGCAGCGTCATGTTGAAGCGTGGACGGATTCGTTACGATGGCCATCAAAGGGAGGCCCAGGATATTCCAATGATCGATCAGGTCCGACACATCGACAAGGTCACGTGGGAGTGATCCATTTGGCCAACAATTGAGATTGATTTCCAACCCCAAGCCAGACAGTCCGAGATCTGCGCGAATCAAGGCATCGGCGAAATGAAGAGGGCTGATTCCGTCGGAGC
>JALOQW010000238.1 GCA_025459275.1 Pirellula sp. | reverse complement strand
GGCGGCGGCGGACCTCTATTTGCGAGCTTCCGAAGGAACGTTTGTTTGGAACTTCATCAAAGGCTACATCAGCATTTGGCTTCAAATGTTTATCGTGGTCTGCTTTGGCGTCATGTTCTCGTGCTTCCTGTCTGGTCCGGTTGCGATCATCGCGACCGTGTCCGCCATCGTTCTCGGGTTCTTTGGGTTCTTTGTGGATGAGACATTCAAGAACAAGTCAGGTGGCGGTGGGCCGGTGGAGTCGTTGATCCGAATCCCGCTGCAATCGGGATCTGCCGTTGAGTTGGATTTGGGCAATCCAGCTCTTGAAAATGGTATCCGATCCGTCGACCGATTCTTGATGTACGGCATCCAATTGCTGAAGAGCGCAGTCCCCAATTTTGACCAGCTTGGTACGGCAGACTTTGTCGCGTACGGGGTGAATCTCTTTGGTGGATTGCTTGGACGGCACTTGACCATCGCGCTCGGTTACTTTCTGCTAACGTGTATAGTGAGTTACTTCTTCTTGAAGACTCGGGAGATGGCGGCGTGAACAATCGCAGTTTGGTACGCAAGATCGTTTACATCTTGATGATCGTGGCGCTCCTTCTGCCCCTTTATTACCTGGGCAGACCAGCGTCGAAGGGAGCCGGCAAGATCACGGAGCTTCGAAGTCGCTACCGGATGGGTCAAGCCGATCTTGGAAAGCTTGACCCGACCAGCGAGAGTATGCGGTTGGCGACCCTCGGCATGCGTGGCATTGCCTCGACCATCCTATGGATACGAGCCGATTACTACAAAGAAGAGAAGTACTTCGATCGTTTTTCGGCCACGCTGAATCAAATCTCGATGCTGCAACCGCACTTTATCAGCGTTTGGCAGCACCAGGCGCACAATCTCAGCTACAACGTTTCACCCGAGTTTGAAGATTACAGACAGCGATACGAATGGGTCAAAAAGGGGATTGACTACCTGGTCAAGGGAACCAAGTTCAACAGCCGCAAACCGATCCTTCAATACGATTTAGGGCACTACCTTGGTAACAAGCTCGGTAAAGCGGACGAAAAGCGTCAGTACCGCGAGTTGTTCCGCAATGACGACGAGTTCCACCAGTACTTTGTCGACAAGGGGCTGAATGCTCTAGCCGACGATGCCATGGGGCCAGATCGAAAACCTGATAACTGGTTGGTGGGCAAAGAATGGTTTGAGGCCGCATACGAATTGGTTGCAGCAGGAGCTGGCATCAAGAAGTCGCCACACTTGCTCTATAGTTACGCCCCTCTATGGCAGATGTACCACTCAGAAGCCATCGAAGAGGAAGGGGTTTTGGATGAACGGGCTCGGTTTGCGTGGGAGCGCGCAGGCCGGGAATGGAAGGATTTCGGAAACCGCGAACTGGGAGGTACCTCGTCGGACGCGGTGATTCTGAGGAGCTTGGATATTCTCAGAGAAGAAGTCAGCGAACTCATGAAGAAATTCGGCGAGCTTACTGGTGATGCCAGGCTAGCCGCGATGGAAGCGAAAAAGAAGCTGATTCCTGAGGCCAAATTGGCCGCGTTCAATAAACCTCGTGAGGAGCGAACTCCTGATGAGGTGCGAACTGCCATGGAGGTTCAAGCACAGATCGACCCCTCCTACCAAGAGATCGCGGGCCAACTTCCTCGCGCGAAACAAATCGAAGCTCTCGAGCTGGCTCAAGATTTGACTCGAGCCGAAACCGCTTACAACGATACAAGATCATTGAGAGATCAAGTCAACTACTCGTACTGGGACGTCCGGGCTGCAGCCGAGCAACAAGAAATAATGGTCGATGCTCGCCGATTGACCTTCGAAGCCAACCGGTTGATCGATGTGGCGGATGTCAAAGGTGCCGTAGAAAAATATGAGGCGGCCTGGTCACGGTGGGACAAAGTCTTCCGCTACTATCCAGTGATGATGACTGAGGAGGTCGGAGAAGAAGTCTTCAAATCGGTAAACCGCTACAAGAAACTGATCGATCAAGAACTTGATGAATCGTTCGTTCTCGCCGAGTTCATGTCGTTCCGTCGCGCGTACGATGCCGACTACCTCTCGTTTGACGTGGAGAGAACACTCGCCGCGTGGTCCGAGCGGGCCCAAAAACTCGGACCCGCTGAAGACTTTTTTAGCACCCCTTTCGCCGAAACGTTTGGAATTCAAAGGCAATCCGATCCTAAACCCGCGGACGAGCCACCGGCCGAAGTCAAGGAGGAGAACGCAGGTAACAGTGACAACGAGAACCCTGGAGAGAGCAAGTAGTAAGGAGAAGAACCGCGTTGAAGCGGCTAATCGCCGCTGATTACACGACCGGTCGATTCCATGGGATTGTACGATCGAGCATACTATCAGGACGATATGCCGCTGGACATGAGACCCAGTTGGGATCAACGGTCGGCGGTGACGGTTCTGATCTTTGTCAACGTAGCCGTTTTCCTCGCCAACCTCCTGTTTGGTAGACCGAGTTCGAGTTTCCAAGGAACGATCAATAATTTTTTGATCCTTCGGTCAGAGGATACAGGGCAACCTTGGTTTTGGTGGCACACGCTGAGCTACGCCTTCGCTCATGATGCTCAATCCATTACGCATATCTTGTTCAATATGCTGAGCCTCTATTTTCTGGGGCGAGCGGTCGAGCAGCGTTATGGGAGACTGGAGTTCTACCGCATCTACTTGCTGTGTGCGTTTTTCTGCGGAGCTGTTTGGCTGATCCGACACGCAATCGTTGGAGGTGAGGCGTCCGTGCTGGGCGCGTCTGGAGCAGTGCTGTGCATTAGCATGCTCTTCGTCTTCAATTATCCCAACGCCACGATCATGTTTTTCATCTTCCCGATGCCAGCCTGGGTCTTGGGGGTTTTCTTTGTCTTGTCCAACTTCTTTATGCCGAATGGCGACGGCATCGCTTACGATGTCCATCTGCTCGGAATCGTATTCGCAACCATGTACTTCTTCCTCAAATGGAATTTTGCATGGCTTGAGTCGCCTCGCAACGCTTGGTCGCGAACCTGGAGACGCATAACCGGTCCTCGATTGAAGGTGCATCGCGATCGAGTCGTGGAGGCAGAGCGCCGTGACGCCGACGAAGCCGATCGAATTCTGGCCAAGATCCATGAGTCCGGTAAAGACTCGCTAACGTCGAAAGAAAAGCGTTTTCTGGAACGCTATTCCCAAACCGTTCGCAACAAGAAAAAACTGGACTCAGACTGAGGATCGCTAGCCCTCTGGTCTACAATGATCACAATGTGTGTGCCGCTCGTGGGACCAAGCGGATTGCACACCACCCCTTGGAGAATCGATTTATTATGCCTGTCGCCGCAGCCAGTACGTTCCATCCTCTCCGCAGCGAGATAGCGGGGATCTCCATTGAGGAAATCGCAAGGGAATACGGAACCCCATCTTACGTGTATGACATGGAGTTGATTCGTCGCCGTGTCGCAGACCTCGCCATGTTTGATACGATTCGTTACGCGCAGAAAGCATGCTCCAACATTGCGATTCTTGACCGTCTTCGGCGCTTGGGAGTGGTGGTGGATGCGGTGAGCGCTGGGGAAGTGCGACGCGCCCTTGCGGCAGGGTTCGATCCCCACAGTGATCCACCTGGAATCGTGTATACGGCGGACGTCTTCGACCGCGAGGCTCTCGATCTTGTTACCGAACGTTCGCTCCATGTGAACTGTGGTTCTCCAGATATGATCGAACAGTTAGGAAGTGTGTGTCCAGGGGCGAGCGTTACGCTTCGAGTGAATCCCGGTTTTGGGCACGGACATAGTCAAAAGACCAACACGGGCGGTCCGCAATCCAAGCATGGTATTTGGCATACCGAGATCGATCGATGCTTGCGATTGGCTGATGTCCACAATGTGGCGATTACTGGCTTGCACATGCATATCGGTTCCGGAACGGACTTGGAACATCTCTCGCAAGTTTGTCAGGCGTTGGAACGTGTGGCCGAACAGGTCGGTCGCACGCTGACGACGATCAGCGCAGGAGGGGGGCTTCCCGTTCCGTACCGCGAAGGCCAAACCTATGTCGATCTTGATAAGTACTACGCATTGTGGGATGAGACCCGGCAGCGTCTCCAACAACGCTTCGGTCACCCGCTCCGACTCGAGATCGAGCCAGGACGATACCTCGTTGCCGAAAGCGGATATCTGATCGCAGAAATACGGGCGGTCAAACGCATGGGAGACAACACCTTCTATCTCCTGGACGCCGGTTTCAACGATCTGGCCCGTCCGATCCTCTACGGAGCGTACCATCCGATTTCGATTGCACACCGTGGAGGGAAATCCCCAAACCAATTGATCGATGTGGTCGTCGGCGGCCCGCTTTGCGAAAGTGGCGACATTTTCACCCAGGAAGAAGGGGGATTCGTTGCGAAACGGGCTCTGCCTCCGGCCAGGGTCGGTGATTTCCTGATCCTTGAAGTCGCGGGAGCCTATGGTTTCGTCATGGCCAGCAACTACAACGGACGCTATCGACCACCCGAGTTGATGATCGAAGACGGAGCCATTCACTGCATCCGTCGTCGCGAAACCTTTGAGAATTTGATCGCAGGAGAATCGATCCCCCCAGTGGCTCCTTGACCCCGATCCATAATAAAATGCCATTCGTGTTGTTGAAGTTGTTTCCTTACAGGAGGAATGTTTGAATGAATACCCGTTCGCTTCTTGCAGGTATCGTTGCCATGGCGATGTTGAGTGCTGGAACTATGGATGAAAATGTCTTTGCCAAGCCACCCGCGTTGGCATTCACCATGAAGTCGCTTACGGGCGACAGTGTGGAATTGGAAAAGTATGAAGGCAAGGTGGTCTTGTTCGTGAACGTTGCCAGCAACTGCGGCTACACCAAGCAGTACTCCGGCTTGCAAAAGTTGCACGAGACCTACGGCGACAAGGGGCTGGTCGTCGTCGGCGTTCCTTGCAACCAATTTGGTGGCCAAGAGCCAGGCACCAGCAAGGAGATCCAGCAGTTCTGCTCCAGCAAGTACAACGTCACGTTTGATATGCTCGAAAAGGTCAACGTGAACGATGACAGCAAGAAGAACATTGCCGCGTGCGACTTGTTCAAGTACCTCACCTCCGTGGATGTCAAGCCAGTGGGCAAAGGGCCGGTCAAGTGGAACTTTGAAAAGTTCTTGGTCGACCGCAAGGGAAATGTAGTCGCTCGTTTTAGTTCCGGCGTTACCCCCGAGTCATCAGAGATGATCTCGGCCATCGAAAAGGCTCTTGCTGCTGAGTAATTGGAAAGCAGTTCGGGTAGATCGAGCTTCTCTGGGAGGTTTCTCGAGGAGTGAGATGGTGACCGGATGGCTTGCGCCATTCCGCGCAAATTTGGACTGCAGTGGAGCAAGCGCGAACGTGCACAAACGGTGAGGTGACGACGAGGTTCGTCCCTCACCGTTTTTTATTTAGTTGACGCTTCTTCGATCGATTTCTTGGATCATCCACCGAATCTGGTTGTCCCAGTCCTGTCGGCTTTGGCGGGTGTTTTTCAGGAAACGGCCGTCGCGATCGGCGGGGATACGATTGAGGATATCAGCGGCCATCTCGAGTGTTCGGCGCGTGTCGGACAATTGGCCAAGCTCCTCATGACAACGAGCCATTTGAACGAATGCTTCGAGTGATTCCGGTTCATTGATGAAGCGATTCGCAGCGGCTCGATACGACTCGAGAGCTCCTTTGAAGTTCCCTTCTTGAAACAGCAAGTCGGCTTCTCCGAAGAAACTGTTGCACAACAGGATTTCGGAGTTCGGTATCCAAGTCTTTCCTTCTTCGGTTGTGATTTCACGTCGGAGCGTTGCGAAAGTGTCGCGTGATTGAATGAGGAGTTCCTTACGTTTTTGCTTCCACTGAGCGATCGCTTCCTCGCTTACCAATCGGTTGCTTTGCAAGAGCGTTTCCGGCCAATAGCTTGCCATCCGATACGCTTTGGCAGTCATGTAAAGCAATTGGTAACGTCGGGCGTCTCCTTGAAATCTTCGGAGTCCCTCTTCCATGCTGGCGATACTTCGGAGCAACTGTTGGTAACTCTTCTCCAGATCCGGGAGCATAGGCTGTACTTGGTTGCCGCTTTCGATTGCGGTACCGAGGATCCGTACCTGCATCTGCTCGCCCTGCCGAAACATGAGGGTCCCTAGCTCGATCAACGACTCTTTCCAAATCGGACTGTCGGGCTTGAGATTACCGGAATAGAGATTCTCGACGATCAGGGATTCCGCGGTTTCGAAGTCCCCGAGACTCCAATAAAGCTTTGCGGCTGTCAGTTTTGCATCGGGGATGAGTGGGCTGTCGGGTGTCATCAACAAAAGCTTATCGATCGTCTTTAGTGCTTCCTCAGATTTTCCTGCGGCTGCGAAATTCTTGGCTTGCATCAACAGTGGCCTGGCGTGATCCGATCGGGGTGCGAGATCCAGAAAGCGTTCGATAAGGCGGTTGCTTCCAACGAAATCGTTAGCGAAGTGGTAGTCCTCGATCCCGATCCAGAGAAGCTCCATGTAGTTGGGGGCTCTCATATCCAGCTGGCATAAACGTTCGATCGACTGGGCAGCCCGACGAAAGGTCTTTTCGACCAATTCTGAGCTCTTGTTATCGACGGCGAGTTCCGGTGGACTGAACGTCGGTTTGCTCCGACGCTCTTGTTGCAGTTTGCGCCCCCATCGATCGTGGATTGCTGCATCGAGGCGCAGCCGATCCACCTCCGTGCATAGATTAGGCAAGTTCGAAACAAAGCGCTCCGCTTGCTCAAAGACCTCACGGTCGGCCAGGCGTTTGGCCGACGCGAGCAGTCGCGAACGCATTTGCGAAACCGGCATCCAGCAATTGTCGAACCATTTCGGGTCCTTGAAGTTCCTGCTGAGCTGCTCCAAGGTAGCGATCGTCTCCGAATACAGCTCCAGATCGATCAATGCATCGATTTCTTCGATGCCTGCCATCATGAACTCCGGCTCGAACGGGGAGGAAAGCCGAAGACTGCTCATCGCACTGACTGCTTGGCGTGTCTCTCCCGAGTCCCGAAACAGCAAGCCTTCCTCAAACATCGA
>JALOQW010000237.1 GCA_025459275.1 Pirellula sp. | reverse complement strand
CTTTAGCAAATGACCCGGAAACAGAAGTGGGGGTCTACGCCATCATCAAGCAAACATCGAGCGGCGAGAAGATCGTGATCGAGGTGATCCCTGTTCGCGACTCGGAACCGCCGGTTCAAGCTGTGGAAGAGACGATTCGAAAGATCGAACCAGCTCCTGGCGAGAATGACGGAGCATCTCTCGAGATCGATGCGGAGGGTCTAGAGCTCCTTCCAAGAGGACGTTTCGATCATTCTGCGGATCGAGCTGAGACCGGCTATGCCTCGTATCGTGCCCCTGCCCTTGGATTGGTACTGGCGCTCGTGGGCTTGAAGAAGTCGTCGTCCAACGAGCGGGATTCTGAACAACTGCATGAACCGATTCAATACTCAAGGCGTGATCGCATTCGTCGCAGGATGCAACAGGCCCTTAAGCAATCTCAACAGCTCAACCCGGAAGCTGGGAGGGAATCATGAGCCAACCGAGAGATCCGAATATGCCTGAAGAACCGAACAAGCCTTCCGATGAAGCTAAATCGCAGGATGACCGCGTGTCACATGCGAGGCCCGAGGACGACGACTCGGATGGAACTCTCGACTCTCACGATCTGATGTCGATTCAAGGCAAGTTTCCCATGGCATCTTCCGATGAAGACGAGGGGGGGGCGACGGTCCTGTTGCCGGACGTGCCTTCGGGGTCTTCTGATCAGCAAGAAGCCAAAACCATTCTCTTCGATTCCGCTATCCCCGGGGCCGACCAAGAAGGCAAAACGATGGTCTTCTCGGTGGATTCGCCATTGGGAGCTGGAGCGGCGCCGGGGGGAGACGCAAGCGATGCGGAGAATGAATCGCAAACATTGGTCCTTGGGCCGTCCGGAGGATACTCGGGCGCAGGGAGTTTCATGCTCCGCGGACCCATGGGGACCGAGGAAAACTTGATGAACGTCTGGCAGGCTGCGATCGGAAGCTCCGGAATGGATTCACGACGATCGTTGCGTTACGAGATGCCGGAAGCATCGGACTCCATCCTTGGTCGCGTCGCGCTGCGCTTGGTGACTGATGCTGGTACGCCGCAGAGCGCAGCGGCGGATTACCAAATCCTCGACAAGCTTGGTGAAGGGGGGATGGGGGTCGTTTATGCGGCCATGCAAACAGCCGTCAACCGCAAGGTCGCCCTCAAGACACTCAAAAAAGAACGTAGCAAAGACCCCTCTGCCCGGAAGCAGTTTTTCTACGAAGCCGAAATTACAGCGGACTTGGATCACCCCAACATTCCTCCGATCTATGAATTCGGATCGACGAACGACGACATCTTTTTCTACACGATGAAGATGATCAAAGGGTCGGAGTGGCAGAAGGTGATCACCTCCAAGAATCAGACCGAAAATCTCGATATCTTCAACAGCCTCCTCGATGCCATTTCGTTCGGGCACAGCAAGAACATCATTCACCGAGACATCAAGCCTGAGAATGTCATCCTCGGTGGATACGGCGAAGTCTACGTCACGGACTGGGGAATGGCTGTTAATGTCTCTCGGAAATCCAACATCCGATTCGGCGGTACGCCAGATTACATGGCACCGGAGATGGCTAACGACAACGAGAAGCTGATCGGCAAATGGAGCGACGTCTATTTGCTCGGAGCCGTTCTCTACCAAATCATCACCGGTTATCCCCCACACCCTGGCAAGAATGCGCTTGAACGGCTCTTGGCGGCTCGCGCAAACAAGATCCGTACGACAAGTATCGAAGATCCACTGCTCGATATTGCCATGAAGGCGATGAGTACCAAACCAGAGGATCGTTATCGAAGCGTCGAGGAACTGCAGGCCGCAGTCCGAGAAGTACAGCGCCAGCGCGCCAACATCAACAGCAGCATCGATTTGACCGTCCGATCCCAGGAAGTAGCGGAGAAGGCCCTCGAACATAAAGACTACGATCGCTTCACACGAGCCATCTTTGGCTTTCGAGACGCGATGGAGCTGTGGGATGGGAATCGAGAAGCCGAGTCATCCTTGAAGAGGATTCGGTTAGCCTACGGCCAGTGTGCGTATGATCGAGGCGACTACGATCTGGCCCTGGCAACACTGGATACGCGCGTACCCGAAGAGCTGATGCTCTATGGCAAAGCCGAGAAGGCCAAGCTGGGGGTCTTGCAAAGGGAAAAGCGTTTCAAAACACTGCGCAACACCTTCGTTGTGTTTCTCGGTCTAGCTGTCTTGGCTGCCAGTGTCGCTGCCTTCATCTTCGATAACCAACGTCGCGTCGCTATCCGTCTCAAGAATGAAGCCGAGGCGGCAAAGATCGAAGAAGAAAAGGCCAAAGACGTTGCGTTGGCGGCCCGCGAGAAAGAGGAAAAGGCCAAAGAGGATGCGCTCGCAGCCAAAGACAAGGAGGCAAGAGCCAAGGAGGACGCCATTGCGGCGCGAGCCGAAGAAGAGCGAGCCAAGAACGATGCGATCGCCGCTCGAGTAGAAGAAGAGAAGGCAAAGAACGATGCGATTGAATCGCGGGCCGCTGCAATCGTAGCTCAAAAAGCTGCCGAAGAAAGTGCCGCATTGGCTCGCGCCCGATTGGCCCAAGTCGAACTCGGTGAACAACTGACGAAGCTCGGGTTTGCCAGCGCACAGGTGGACCAATTCAATCCCTTGGGAGCTGTCAACCTCCTCAAGCAATTGGATACGCGCACTCTAAGTGACTCGCTCCAAGCCAGAATGCCCCGGATGGCCAATTGGGCATCGAACCGTATCGCGATGCTAAGCAATCTCGATCTACCCAAAGAGGAACTGTCAGGAGAAGTGATCGCCATTGATTTTTCGCGTGAGCGAAAGGTTGGGGTGGCAGGCATGAGCGATGGCACCGTGCGTTTGCTACAACTAGAGAATGGCCGCCTGGTCGAACAAGCGCGCAAAGAACTCGGAAAACGAGTGGATGCCGTATCCATTTCTCCGTCCGGCGACGAAGCGCTCTTGGCTGTGAGTGGCGTTGACCCGGCAGACCCGGAGGCCCATCAACTAATCCAATGGAACCTGACCGGAACGCGCGAGGCTACGCGGATTGATTCCACAGGCAACCGTTACTTCCAAGGCTTTGGTTACAGCCCCGATGGATCGGCCGCGGTCGCAGGTATTCGAGGAGGAGTATGGGGACGCATCGAGAATCGCCCCTGGGGTAAGATCGCCGACAAAGTCAAAGGCGAACTAATGGACGTCACCTGGCTCGACAACGACTCGGTCCTGATCTTGGCCTCGCTCGGGGATGTTCATCACATGTTCTTGTTGCCTGAGCTCAGGACCAATGCAGCCACCAGCATCGTTATCGAGCAGCCACCAGAAATCAGTGGCAAGGCGACGGCCTTGGCGGTAGTGAAAGACGATTTGCTCATCGGAACAGCAAGCGGCGATCTCTTCGTTTGCCGGTTGGTCCAAGATGAACCAAACCACGCTCGACTGGAGAAACGAATCGAACTGCCTCAGCGTCATCGTCGATCCATTGTACAAATCGATTTCGATGGAGGAAATCGAATCGTTACCAACAGCTTGGAACCTGTAGCCCATGTCTGGAGCATCGAACGCGACGGTGCTTGGGCCTATGAAACGTATTTGACAGGCGCGCCGGGTAATGTCAGCGAAGAAAACAACATCGAGCGGATTGCCTTTGTGGATGCGGATCGCGTGGTTAACGTGGATTCACGTGGCGTTGCTGTGGCTGTTGACATCCGTCGCCAGAAAGAACGTAGGACGATCACACGCATCCCACCACAAGGGGATTCAACAGAAGCTTACAAGGTGCCCGTGATCGGGTTTCATCCGCGCGGCAAGAGCGATGAAGTGATCGCCGTGGACCAAAATGGAGCGGTGGATGTTTGGGACCTTCAAACAGGGCGGACCATAAGGGTCAATGGAGATCAGGCTGGCAACCAAAGGTTCAGTTACCTCGGGCATACACCAGGTGCCGATCCCTTCGATATGGTTGTCGATCCAGTCACGAGCCGCATCATGACATCCGCACGTTTGTCGCCGACCATCCGAGTCTATGCGAGCAAGCCCGAACACAATCGTGAGTTTTGTATTTGGGATCTCGAGACTGGTGCGATGGTGCGTCGCTGGTCCGACGTTGGAGATGAACCACGTTTGTCCATGCTTGGGAATGGGCGAATCCTCGTCAATAGTGATCATCGGACCCACCTATTGGATTGGAATGGCGATGAGCTTCAGGAACTAAACAACACAAAGAGTCTGGCCACTTCGTTTGCGGTTACCAACCCCAAGTTTCCAAACGTTGTCGCCATGTTCAAGAGAACGGGCGGATCCGGAATGGCTTGGATTTGGGACCAAGAAAAAGGTACGTGGTTTGACCCCGAAGAGAATTATGCGGAGTTTGCCAGGGGGGTTCCCGTCCATGCCGTCTGGTCGCCGGATGGTCAACGGCTGTACGTGTTGGATATGGGAGGACATATATTCCCATACCGCCTTGAAGATGGTCGATTGATCCGATTGCAAGCAGGGCAGAGCCAAGTTCGACTCAACCTGAAGCCGAACCTGCTGAATGCGCTTCGGTCTCATCAAGATGTCGATGTTTCTTGTAGCGGAATGGAAGGGGGCGATCGCTTGGTGATTTATGTGCGGGACGCTCGATCACCGCGCTCCGAAACGGCCGTCACATCTCTTGACTGGGCTTCGGATGGTGGTTTGACATCCCAAGATATTCAGCTTGCAGATGGATTGAAGTGGCCGAACGATTTGCGCGAATTCGACATCCAACCACCTTCGAGAATACTTGCAAAGCGACGTGTGGGAGATGAGCTCTTCGTGTCGATGCGGTCTGGAACCGTGTATGGATTAAATGCCGGTCGCGATGCGGTGGATGCCTTGGGGCGACAACCATTTATCCAAAGCACGGCCGATGCCGATGGCCATCAACTCATGACTTTGCATCGCGACGGCTCGATTCTCAAAATGGATCTCGAAGATCTGAATCAAACGCGTTGGAGCAAGCTTCCCTTCAGTTTCCCCTCGGCGGATAGCATCGCGTTATCACCGGACGGGATGCGACTGGCCGTTTGGGATAATGATGGAAGAGAGCTTCGCGTCGTCTCATCGTTGGATGGTGCCATCGTTCGAACTATTACCGGTGTGCTGGCGTTCGCTTGGGATCCACGGCATGTCAGCCAGATCGTGTGCTTGCACGATGACGGTCGTGTCGTTCGATCGGAATTGGAGCCGGACGCAGCTAGACCAGAATGGGTTATAGCGAGTTTGGGTATAGGGGAGGCTCACGTTCAAGGCATTTATTTCTTCCAGGAATCATGGCAAGATCCAAACCAGCCGACGGATCGCTATTTGGTCGTGCATACCCAATCTAGGAACGAGGGTACGCTTTCCTTTATTGCAGCGGATCAAACCACCGAGGATGCGAGTTCCATTTTTACGAAGTCGCTAGCGGCCGATGTGAAGATCGCGACATCACCGACCGATCCGATTTTCGTTACCGGGGACTCGACGGGGACGCTTCGCGTCTGGTTCGCTTCCCCGACGTACCGTATCGCCAACCAAGTCTTCGACTTGCGCAGCGATGGGGATGCGCCCATCCTCAAGGTCGCATTCGATGGGAAGGGCGATACGTTGATCACTTCAGACGGCAATCGACGCGTCTATGGCTGGATGTCACGGGATAGTCATCCAGCTCCACAAGTCAACGACCAGCCTTGACGTGCTACTCATCAAGCAGCGATAGGGCCGTAGCGAGTTCACGCGTTGTCGAGCAATTCGACCGCTTTGAACTTCTCACCTTCGAGCATGGCCAGACTGGCTCCACCGCCAGTGCTAACATGGGTGACCGAGTCGGCAAATCCGAGTTGCTCGATGGCGGCCGCGCTGTCGCCACCGCCGATGATGCTGGTTGCGTTACTGTCCGCGATGGCTTTGGCTACGGCTTTGGTCCCCTCATCAAAAGGAGGCATTTCAAAGACACCCATTGGGCCGTTCCAGACGACGGTCTGAGCCTTGCTCACAATCTCTGCATACCGCTTGGCGGTTTCGGGTCCGATATCGAGTCCTTCCCATCCGTCCGGGATGTGACCAGCCGCGACCACTTGCTTGTTGCAGTTGCTGCTGAAATCGTCGCCGCAATGGGTATCCGACGGTAGGACAAGCTTGGCTCCTCCGGCCGCAATCAGTTCTTTGGCCAAGGCGACTTTGTCTGGCTCCACAAGGCTCTTGCCGGTCTTGCCACCTTGGGCCAACGAAAACGTATAAGCCATCGCACCGCCGATCAGGACCGAATCGCAAATCGTTAGCAAGTTCTTGATGACATTAATCTTGTCACTAACCTTGGCACCTCCAAGGATAGCAACGAACGGCCGCTTGGGATTGGCGATGGTGTCGCTCAGATACTCGATCTCCTTGGCAACCAGAAATCCAACAACCTTGGGTTTGGAGCCCATGGCCTCAGGAACCGCGACCATCGACGCATCCTCGCGATGGCATGTTCCGAACGCGTCATTGCAATAGATGTCTGCCCACCCAGCGAGCTTGCCAGCGAAGGCCGCATCGCCATCTTTCTCCCCTGCGTTGAATCGCAAATTCTCAAGAACGACGGCTTCGCCGTCTTTCAGCGCCTTGATCTTCGATTCCGCGTCCGGGCCGACCGTGTCGGTTGCGAATTGGACTGTTCGGCCGAGCAGTTCACCCAGCCTGACCGCAGTGGGATGAAGACTGAATTCTGGCTCCGGGCCTTTCCCTTTCGGACGCCCCAAGTGACTCACCAAAACCAATCTGCCCCCGCGCGATAGGACGGATTCAATCGAGGGAATCGCCATGCGAATTCGCCGGTCGTCCGTAATTGCACCAGAATCATCCTGTGGGACATTGAAGTCGACTCGCATCAAGACAACTTTGCCATGACAATCAACGTCGGAAATACTTTTCTTGGCCATGCTGAATCACAGTGGATAGTGTTGGAGTCGACAGAGTAAACCATTCTTTCACCAGCATTATGAAGCGTTGTCCGAGAAACGAAAGGACCCCTCTCAAAAGATTACGACCTGGCAATAGAGGCGTCGAAGG
>JALOQW010000236.1 GCA_025459275.1 Pirellula sp. | reverse complement strand
GTTTGGCAGCGAGACGAAAGCCAGGTCGGCTGGCGCGGGTTCGAGCCCGGTCGGTCCGAACTGGCGAAAGACATTGCGACCAGGATCCAAACCAAACTGACCGAGCGAGCAGACTCACGACGGGTCTTGGCTCACGGATTGAGTCCCGACCCGCAAACGGGCACACCTCCCCTGGCGGACTCCACTCGAATACTCGAAGTGATTCTCGACACCCCGAACCGATGGTGGTTGGCGGCCAAGTCGGCCCAGACCCGATATGACCGATGGCCGGGAGGGATCCCGGATCTGCCCTGGGTCGAGGATGTAGTCAGCCGAGCCTATTACAAGATCGCGGAAGCCTTTGCCTGGACCGGCATCGCACTGCGCCCGGGAGAAAAGGTCGTCGAGATCGGTTCCTCCCCAGGAGGGGCCTGCCAATGGCTTTTGGAACAAGGAGCCAAGGTCACCGGTGTGGATCCTGCGGAAATGGATCCTCGGATCCTCGAGCATCCGAACTTCACTCATTGGCAAGCCCGCTCGTTGCAGGTCAAACGTCGAGCGTTTCGCCCCTTCAGGATTCTCGTATGCGATGCCAATGTGACCCCGAACTATACGTTGGACACCGTAGAATCGATCGTGACCTATCCCACGTCAAACTTCCGAGGCCTCTTGCTAACGATGAAGCTCCCGGAATGGGAACATGCCACATTGATCCCCGAGCATTTGGAAAGGGTTCGGTCATGGGGCTACGAATGGGTCGAAGCGCGTCAGTTATCTCACAATCGTCGCGAAGTATGTCTCGCAGCGCGACGCCGAGCGCGCAAGAAAAACGAGATCGAATCTCGCGAGGCCAAGCCTGAGATCGAAGGTTCGTAACCCCGCGTCATGGCGTCATCCTCAGCCTCCACCTCGTCGGACTTGCAGCTTCTTTTGCGATGGGCGATAGGGTTTAGAACAATTCGATGCACCGAAGTCTGCCGCGATCTTTTCGATAGCGTTAACCGACGGACGTTTTTCACTTGTTGGTCTGCTTGACCATTAGCCTTATGAGTGCATCGGATTGCTCTGCCAATCGTTTCGCCACATCGATGGGGATCCCTTCGGGGATTCCTGGGCGTTGATGACCGGTCTTAGTCAGCCATGCATGCTTCAAGCCTTCTTGCTTCTTCGAGACAGCTTCGAAAATCATTTGCGCCTCGGGATGATCAGGCAATCCATTGTCTAACAGTTTTAGTCCCCATGCTTCTGCCAAGGGCCGAGCGATCACCGCCTGACCGGCCGCGTTGGGGTGAACGCCGTCGCTGGCAAAGGTGAATTGAGGATCGGTCGCTCGTGCTTGAACCACAGCACTCTTCATGGAGCCATGAACGTCGTAGACCTCCCAACCGCGTGCCCGTTGTTCGAGAAGCCAACGCGAATACGTTTCAAGCACCTCATCGTACCCTTCATAAGGTTGTGGATACTGATCTCGCCCAGCAGGCAGCAAGCGTTCGCGAATCGGAAGTGCATCAAAGTAAGCAGGGGTTAGATGAATGATCCTTGCCGAGTGGGCTTTGGCTGCTTCGTGCAATTGTTCGATGCCGGACTTGAATGCTTCGAAGCGTTCTTCGGAAAGCGGGTAATAGATTCCGTCGTTCATGCCGTAACATGCGACGATCAGGTCTGGTCGAGTCTGATCGAGGATACGCTCGAGTCGTTCTTCGAGAACTGGACGCGGGAAAGCTCCCCCCGCATGCCCGGGCTCGGAAAGCCCCGAGACCGTCTCGCTCGGGAGCCCGAGATTGATGATCTCGATGCGGCGTTCCGGATGTTGAATCAAGATGGCAGATTCAAGGCTCGCGATATAGCCACCTGCATACGTGATGCTATCCCCGAGAAACACAATCCTGCCGACATCGGGCAATCGACCTTGGCCGTGCGCGACCTCCGAGGGCCCAAACATCCATCCCAGCAGCAATACTCCCCAGAAAAAGAAGCCGCATCGGTGGTCACTAGCAAGATACATCGTTCGAATTCGCCTTGAACAAGCCGTTGAGTTTCTAAACCATGAAAACGCTCTCATCGCGTCTCGAAAGATTATAGACGATTCCAAACCCAGCGCAGTTCGTCCCCGTAGCCATCGTCGCCAAACTGTTGCCGTAGCTGGCCAGTCATGGCTCCATCGGCACAAGGCCGATGGTGGCCAAATGTGGAACGACGCTCCGCGTCGTTGGATTCAAGGACTTCGTAGCCACGGCCGCGGAGGCCGTGGATGAACTGTGGAAATCGCTCCGCATTATTGGGTTGTTGCTGTTCAGTCACGGCACCACCGACACAAGGTCGGTGGTGGCAAACATTGTCGATGATCGCTCCGTCGATCATTCTTCGGCTACCGGCACGAGGCCGATAGTGCCGTTTCCATGTGCAAAGGGAACAGATGCATCGCGAGGGAAGTTCGGCGACACGTTCGTCTAACGCCTTTACCCTTCAACGAACCGATCTAACGTAGTGGATCTTGCCAAAGATCCCTGAGTGCCAGGGAAGTTTGGCAACTTCCACTACCTCTACCGAGCGATGTTGTATTGAAATAGTAGCGTAATGGCGCAAGCCGTACGGTGGGTCCTGTTCGCGACGGCATTGACTGGTTTCGCTTCACCGGGCAACTTGCGCTGCTCCGCTTAAACATACGACCGTTCCATGAACCAACCTAATGTAGCGGATCATGCCAAAGATCCTTTCGTCAACCTGATGTAGTGGATCTTGCCAAAGATCCTTGCGCTTCAGGAAGTTTGGCAACTTCCACTACCTTCGTTGAACGGTATTGGCGTTCCGGGGATTGGTTTTAGGTCCGGAGGACCGGAAGAACTTCAGCCGGCAGCGAAAGCTGCCGGTTCGCGTGTCACGAAAGTCCCAAAGGCCTGAGGGGCCGAAAGAAGGAGCGGTTGGCCGCTGCGGTCCTTCGGACCTGAGACCAGCGGAGCTGCAACCAACACGCCACCACCGACCCTGCGTCGGTGGAGCGCTGACTGACCAGCTACCAAATGAAGAATTGATGATTCTCGACTTTCGGACCGCCCTAACATCGACCTTGTCGATGGAACTCCTGGTATAACGTTCTCGTCGATTATCGCCATTTCCAGTTCTATCCAGTGCAGACATTTATGCCTTCGAAGTATCTTCCGTCTTTATTATTTGCGAGCTTTGCGTTCATCATTGTCCCAGCGATCTGTATCGGCCGAAGCCTTGGGCAGGAGCGTGCATTGCAACCCCAAGTGCAACTGCCTGGTTTTCAAGGGCGCGGAGAGACACTGTTACCAAACGGTTGGACACTCAAGCCCGTCGGCACGCAGATCGAGCTGGGTGATTTTCCTAGCCGCATGAAGTTATCACCCGACGGCCGATTCGCTGCGGTATTGCATACCGGCTGGGGGACTCATGAAGTGCGCATGGTTTTGCTCGAGGACGGAACCGTGACGTCGAGCGTGGCCGTCGATCAAGCCTACCAAGGCCTCTGCTTTTCTCCGGATGGAAAACGACTCTATGTCAGTCGCGGCGAGGATGAAGCGGTCTATGTTTACGACCATCGAGATGGTTATCTGACGTTGATCGATACGATGCAACTCGTCGACTCGGATCAAAAATCGGTTGTTGCCGGGTTAGCAACAACCCTTGATGGCAAACAGCTTTTGGTGTGTGGCCTGTTATCGAACCAATTAGAGATCATCGACTTGGTTGATCGAGTCCCAGAGATTCGACTTCGCAATCGAACGCCCAATGAAGCTCAACCCGATCGCAATGCGAGGCCTCGTACTCCCGTGACTCCCAAGAATGTTGTTGGCAGCCAACGCATTGAGTTGCCCAAGGACAGTTTTCCGGTTGATGTGGCAGTGACTCCCGACGGAAAGCGAGCCATGGTCAGTCTGTGGGGAGCCGCTTCCGTGGCGGTTGTGGATTTAGAATCGAAGTCGATCGTCTCGATTTGGCCTGTGCGTAGCCACCCAACAGAAATGTTGTTTTTAGACAACGGAAAACATCTGCTGGTTGGTTGCACCGATGACAGTTCCATTGTCATGCTCGACGCAGAGACAGGAGCCGCCAAAGAAGTCATCACGACCGCCTTGTATGCTTCGCGAAAGAATGGCAGCACCCCGAACAGTATCGCGGTTTCGCCCGATGGCAATGTGCTCATCGCTGCCAATGCTGACAACAACAACGTAGCGGTCTTTGACATTCGTGAGCGAGGACAAACCAAGTCGCTGGGCTTCATTCCCGTGGGTTGGTATCCAACGGCCGTTGCTATGACGTTGGATGGAGAGCAGATCTTGGTCGCAAATGGCAAAGGTTTGACCTCGCGCGACAACCGACGCGGCCCCAATCCGTTGCGCGATCCCCCACGAACCACGCGCGAGTACATTGGTGGCTTATTCAAAGGAACATTGAGCATCATCCCAAACCCCGATCCAGCAACCATGGCCGAGTGGACGAAAGATGCATACGCGTGTTCACCCTTCAAGCACGACTCGGACCCGAATCTACGGTCGACGGCGGCTGATTCGGTGATTCCCTCGAGTGTTGGTGACCCGTGCCCGATCAAGCATTGCTTCTACATCATCAAGGAGAATCGAACCTACGATCAAGTCTTTGGTGATATGGATAAAGGCAACGGCGATCCGGAGCTGTGCATCTTTCCCGAGCGAGTGACTCCAAACCACCACGCCTTGGCTCGCGAGTTTGTGCTGCTCGATAATTTCTATGTGGAGAGCGAAGTCAGTGCGGATGGTCACGAATGGACGATGGCCGCGTATGCGACCGACTTTGTCGAGCGCGGTTGGCCGCTCAGCTACCGCGGTGGACGCAACAAGATTGGGTACACTTCCGAAGGTGCCTACGAGATCGCTGCTCCGTCGAGCGGATACTTCTGGGATCAATGCAAGAAAGCTGGGGTCAGTTACTACAGCTTTGGCGAGTTCATTGAAAATGGAAAGACGCCGAATGACCCGGGACGCGCCAAGGTAGCTACGTTGGAGGGACACTTCGATCCAATGTATCGTTCGTATGACTTGGATTACATGGACATAGATCGGGCCAAGCGCTTTGCCGAACGATTGGCTCAATTCGATCGCGAAGATAACCTCCCTCAGTTCATCGTGTTGCGGATCGGCAACGATCACACGTCAGGAACGCGAGTTGGCAAGAAGACTCCGACGGCCATGGTAGCCGACAATGACTTGGCTTTGGGTCAGATCGTCGAGACGATCTCCAACAGCCGTTACTGGAATTCGTCAGCGATCTTTGTTGTGGAGGACGATGCCCAAAACGGCTCGGACCACGTCGACGCCCATCGCACCGTCGCATTGGCGATCAGCCCCTACATCCGTAAAGGGACCGTCGACTCCACGCTATACACGACTTCCAGTATGTTACGCACGATGGAGTTGATTCTCGGTCTTGAGCCTATGACTCAGTTTGATGCTGCGGCGAACCCGATGTATGGCAGCTTCGGCAAGACTGCGGACCCGACGCCCTATCGAGCCCGACAAGCACAGGTGGATCTTTACGAAACGAACAACGCCTTGGCATGGGGCGCTGAGATGTCGGAGAAGTTGGACTTGAGCAAGGAAGACGCAGCGGATGATTTGCTTCTTGGCGAGATCGTCTGGCGTAGCGTCCGCGGCGCTAATTCCCCCATGCCCCCTCCCGTCCGCGCCGCCTTCGTCTTCGCCGAAGTCGAAGAAGAGGAAGAAGAGGAATGAAGTTTGAAGTTTGAAGTTTGATATCGTCGCCAGACGGTGGAATGTGGAACGACGCTCCGCGTCGTTCTGCATCCCCCGCCGCGGCGGATCTACGATCTCGGCGAGCGGTGGGTGTTAACCCACTGTTTCTCCCACCGAGTACCCGCGTGCCGACTTCTACGACTCACCGATCCTCGGATCTCGGCGCACGTCAGAAACAGGGGACTAACGTCCCCCGCTCGTCGATGCGCGCACCACTCCGCGGACGTGGCTACGAATCATGCCCTGCCGCCACCACCATCGGCCTTGTGCCGTTGTATCAACCAATGACCGACGGAGCGGTCATCGACAATCTTCGCCACCACCGGCCCCGTGCCGGTGGAGCGCTGACTGACCCGCTACAGCCAACTCCCTTCCTTCCTCCATTACGTTACAATCCCCTCCTGAGTTTCACGAGGTCACGAGAATCAGGGGATTCGTTGCGTGTTTATCACATTGGATGGGATCGACGGTGCAGGCAAATCGACTCAGATCGCGATGCTGCGAGATTACTTCGTTGGCCAAGGCCATGAAGTTGTTTGCGTTCGGGATCCCGGATCGAGCAAGCTTGGGGATGCCGTCCGCGATATCTTGTTGCATCGTGAAGACATCCCGTTAGCGATGACGGCGGAGATGTTCTTGTACATGGCATCGCGAGCGCAGTTGGTTCACGAACGGATACGGCCAGCCATCGAGTCGGGCGCTATGGTCATTTGCGATCGCTATCTCCTTGCGAACGTGGTGTATCAGGGCTCCGCGGGGGGCTTGGACGTCGAAACATTATGGACAGTGGGACACATTGCGACCGGCGGCTTGATGCCAGACGCAACGATCGTCTTGGATTTGGAGCCTGAGCTAGCCGCATCGCGATTGCAACGAGGAGGCGATCGGCTTGAGAAGCGAGGGCTCGAGTATTTCAAGAAGGTCCGAGAAGGCTTCCGAACGCAGCTCGCGCGTTGCGGTAAAGGCACATTGCTCGTCGATGCCAGCCTGTCCCCCGAAGCCGTTCATCAAACGATCATCGAGTTTCTTAGCCGCATGAGCTAACATCGAAGATTAAGCTGTACTTCGTTTAACAGCAAGACCGCTCAACGAACCTACCTAATGTAGTGGATCTTGCCAAAAGATCCTGGAGCTACTGTAGTGGATCTTGCCAAAGATCCCGGAGCACCGGGAAGTTTGGCAACTTCCACTACCGTTATTGAACGGTATTGCCATTGGCTGCGCTCGTTGGAAAAGGGAATAGGATAGAATGGGGCGCTCGCGACGCGGAGCGTCGTGCTACATTCACCAAGCAGGCGATTTGCCGTAGCCATGGCCGCCCAGGCAATGGA
>JALOQW010000235.1 GCA_025459275.1 Pirellula sp. | reverse complement strand
TCAAGGATCGTCGAGCGAGCTTTCGTTCGCTTCTGTGCGAGAGCTTGGAGCGGCGCGATTTGATGGCTGCGGCTCCGATCTTTGCTCCGGGAACGAACCAAAACTATGTCGATTCGATGATCGACCAGCTCAGCCGATTAGGGGCGAGTGGAATTGGTGGCGGAAACAACGGCGGAGGCTCTGGTGGTTCGAGCAATATCAATCTTCAGGGATCGCGATGGGTGAACCCTGTGGGCGGCCCCAGTCCGAACATTGGTGATCCGTCCACCATCACCTGGAGTATCGTGCCGGATGGAACACCGGTGACTTCCCTTGCAGGAGGAACAAGTCCATCGAACCTGATTTCTTTCATGGATGGGATTTATGGTGGCGGCAATGGTCCTGTGTCGGAGCGTCCATGGTTCAGTATTTTTGCGCGCACGTATGACACATGGTCCGATCTTTCCGGATTGAATTTCATCTATGAGCCTCAAGATGACGGGGCTCCGTACGTCGCGAATTCTCGTGGTGTGTCGGGTGTTCGTGGTGACGTCCGCATCGGCGGTACGAACATCGACGGTGACTTTGGCATCCTTGCGTTCAACTTTTTCCCGAATGGATCTGGGAATGCAGGCACCGACGGTGACATGGTCATTGACACCAGTGACCGATGGTACCGGGACAACTCGGACGGCCCTCAAGGAGAAAACCGAGGTTTGTTCAATGTTCTCTCGCACGAGGCAGGGCACGGCATTGGTCTTGGTCACGTCATTCCCGTCAACGAAACGAAGTTGATGGAACCGTTCGTGTCGGTTGCGTTTTCCGGGCCGCAACATGACGACATCATCGCCGCTCAAACTCTCTATGGCGATGACTTCGAAAACAATGACGTCAATAACGTTGCTTCGAACTTAGGGGTGATCGGCAACGGTAGCACGCAAGTACGTAATCTATCGATCGACCGAAGCGAGAATTCCGATGTGTTCTTGTTTACGGTTGGCGAGGCCAAGATTCGTCGAGTCAGTGTCCTGCCACAGGGTTTCGAGTACTCCGTAGGACCTCAGTTCGGAACGCCTGCCCTGACCAACTCGCGCTTGTATCGAAACCTTTCGTTCCAAATCGAACGGCTGACAGGCGAAGTCGTGGCGTCTGCGTCGAGTGCCGGCATCGGGTTGGACGAAGTGATCAACAATCCGGGCTTGGCGGCAGGCACGTACTTCTTGCGAGTCAACGGAACGGCTGGCGAGACGCAATTGTACGATCTTGTATTTGAAGCGGACTCGGTCGTTTCGTCCGGCCCTATCTTGATCGGTGTCCAGCCCAACAACAGCGAACTTATCGAAGACGGTGTCGTCCGAACCATCGCTCCGCGCGAATTGACATTCCGATTTGATGACAAGCAGATTATCGATTCTGCTACGACCGCAGGAATCCGTGTGACGCGCGCCGGCGGAGATGGCAGTTTTGGTCTACCGAGCAGATCCTCCGATTTTGGCACCAACGGTCGGGTCGACATTCAACTGACCTCAAAACTCGCATCGGAAGCATTGCGCGTGATGGTTAGCCGTGCCGATCTCGGAGCGGGAGCGGCTCCTCAATTGAGCATGAATGGTTCGGACATCACGATTGTTTTGAACTCGCGCAGTGGTTCGCGGATTACCGCCAAAGGTCTGGTTGACTTGATCAATGCGTCCAATTCGCCAGTTGCGAGCAAACTCACGGCGAAGATCAATGGCGGATGGGAACTTGCTCCTTTGGGCGCCGTGGATCCTGCGAGCTATTCCCCGATTGCGTTAACGGCAAGCAACGATGTCGTCATTGTCCCGGGTGCTGTTATCATTGGGGACAACCCGAACGAAAATGAAGTCACCTTGCGGTTCGCGGAGAGCCTGCCTGACGACATGTATCGGCTCGAGATCTTCGGCTTTGACGACCCAGGCAGAGGTGTAACAGGCCTTAGAAACACCAACGGTGATTTCTTCGTACCTCGCGATCCGTCCACGCGGCAGGACACCATCGAATTCCGTTTGGATTTAGGAGCGAAGGTCACAGGCGTCGTACCGCAACCAGTAACGCGAAATGCAGAGGGACAATTGCAGCAGGATCGAAGGAGCATCGTCGTTTACTTCGACGATGAGAAACTGCTGGTTAAGAATGACAGCAGCGGCAATCCGCTCCCAGGAAGTGTCGAGGATGTTCGGTTCTATCAATTGATCGAGACTCGCGACACGGTTCGCAACACCGACGACGAAGTAATATTTCCTACGAAAGCTACCTATAACGCTTCGGCGAACACCGTAACTCTTGAGTTCGAAAGAGATCTCGATCAACTGCGGAAGTCTGGAACCAGCAGTACATTCCGCCTACGAGTAGGGACAAGTGAGTCGGTGGCTACATCCACCAACCCGATGGCACCGACCCGTATTCAAGCGGTCGAGTTAGGTACATCGTTTGAACAGTCTCAGAATCTTGGACCAATTGGGGGCTCGGGGGTACCGCAAACGAGCTTGTTGATTACCAGCGACATCGACCCTGGTCAACACGTGTTGGATCTGGTTGGCAGCAACAACGACCCGGGCACGCGGAGCGTCCCTGAGGCGTTCGAGAATTACATCAACCCCAACTTCACTGCAGATCGTACCGCGGGCATTCAGACGATCTATTACAATTTCCAAGCCAACTATGGTTCTGTGGGCGGGAGTCCTCAATCCAATGCGATCACAGAAAAGCAGAAGGCCCGTGTTCGTGAGGCATTCGCATTGTGGTCTGATCGGATTGGTGTGCAATTCATCGAGACTCCCAACAGTGGCTTGACGGTAGCGGTTGGCACGCTGAGTGTCCTTACCGGCGGCAACGTGCAGCGCCGTGACGCCAACTTCTTCGGTGTCCGCATCGACCCAACTTTCCAAAATGGATTGGCAGTTTTGTCGGCAGATAACGCATGGCAAGACAATTACGGTGAAGATTTCACGCGTGCGACGGCAGCGAGCATCGGTTTATTGCTTGGATTGGCCAACGCAGGTGATGCAGATCCGTCAACGCTCATGCGATTTGATACGAGCTTCATCAACGGTGGGACGAATCGGAATTTTGAGCCGATCTTCCCAGGCAATCTGGACATACTTCGCGCGAGCTTCCTGCATCGTCCAGAGAGCAGCGATATCGATCTCTATCGATTTGATATCGACTTCGATCCTTCGGGTGCGGCTCGTCAGGGCGTTTTTGTCGCCGAGACGTTGGCCGAACGATTCGCATCCAGCAGCCCTCTGGACACACGGTTGGCACTCTTCAAGCAAACGCAAGCCAAAGCCCTTTCCAATCTTGGAGCTGGGGGCGGCGTCGAAGTGGATTTCACCGCCTTGGCACCGGGCAAACTAGGTAACAATCTGCAAGTCTTTGTGACACGTAGCAATCGTGGCGTTGGAGAGTTGCCGCTAGTAACGACATTCCCGAACGCGATTGTGATCGATTTGAATTCTACGACGGGAAGCGAGTCGACCCTCGGCGATTTCGTGAACGCATTAACCAGCGATCCCGCGGCTTCGCAATTGGTGACGGTGAACGTCAAAGCCGGTAGCCTCGATGCTATTCTCGGTGACAAAGACATCACCTATTCGCCGATCGTCCTCAGCGGTGGCAGCATCGATCTGGTTGCCCAAAATGATGATTACTTTGGCAAAGATTCGTTGATCCGAATGAATCTTGAATCGGGCCGGTATTACATCGGCATCTCCGCATCGGGCAATGACTCTTATGATGCTACCATTCCGGACACAGGCTATGGCGGACGGACACAAGGTCGCTACGATTTACGATTGACATTCCGAGCCGACACCGACGGCGACGCCACGTTGCGCGACGTTACGAGCGGAGACAATGACCCGGCCGTTGCATTTGATGGCGACGCGGATGGTACGCCAGGCGGTGTCTATGACTTTTGGTTCGACACGCGACCTTTGGAGCGAGTCCTCCAATTCAACACGGGTGGATCATCGGCTTTGGAAGGTCGAACGGTCACGATCACCGGTGCCAATGGGGTGGTGCGTCGATTCGAATTCAGTGCCGACGCAACAATTGGTACGGGGAATACACGAGTTCCATATTCTGTCACTGGATCTGCAGGCGACTTGGCGTTGGCGTTAGCCGCAGCGATCAACTCACGCACCGAGTTAGGTGTCGGTGCCCGGGCGAATGCGGAAACGGTCACACTGACTGGCGAGAGATTGATCCAGCTCTCCTCGAATCTGACTGCGATCGACATTCGTGGCAAGACGATTTTCGTCGACAAAGCAGCGGGACCAAACGCAGACGGCTCGTTGGCAAGGCCCTTCAATAACATTTCGGGCAGTGGCGTTCCCAATGCATTTGCATCTGCCATGCCTGGAGACATTGTCCGAATCGTCGGAAATGGTGGGAACGATGGACGTCTTGAAACGGTCGGAGACAACTTTGCGTACGAGATAGGATTTGGTCTGCTACCCGGTTCGGTTCTTGCTGATGGTCAAACCATGGACGTGCCGAAAGGCGTTTCGGTCATGATCGACGCAGCAGCGATCTTCAAGATGCGACGTGCCCGCATCGGTGTCGGCAGTTCCACCATTGGTGTTGACCGCAGCGGAGGCGCTCTGCAGGTTTTGGGTGCGCCCAAACTGCTCAACGCCTCAGGCAACGCTATTCGCAACGCGGACGGAAGTGTCGCCACCGGGCATGTGTTCTTTACTTCGTGGTTGGATCAGGAGATCGGTAAGGACAACTATTCGCCGACGACCGTTCCAGGTCCTGGAGATTGGGGCGGCCTGGTCTTCAAGCGCGATCTGGACAAGTCGGTGGGTCGATCGGATCTCGAGGATGAAGGGATCTTCCGTCAATACGTCAACTTTGCCGACATTCGTTACGGCGGTTCGAGCGCGGTTGTCGTCGATTCGATTCAGCAAACCGTGAATTCGGTTCAGATTATCGACATGCGTCCGACCGTGACATTTAATCGAATCACCTTGGCTGCAGATTCCGCCATTAGTGCGACGCCGGACAGCTTCGAGGAAACATTATTCAGCGATCCCCGCTTCCAGCGCAAGGGAGCGTTTACACCCGATTACGATCGAGTTGGTCCGAAATTGCACGGCAACACGCTGGTGAACAACTCCATCAACGGAATGTTCATTCGAGTTTCGACTCCGGCTGGGGGTGCGGTCAAGCAGTTGACGGTACCTGGGCGATTTGATGATACCGATGTTGTCCACGTGATCGCTGAGAACATTCTGGTTCAGGGGAACCCCGGTGCAGGACTTTTGGACACGTTTATTGTTCCATCGAGTCTGGTATCGTTGCAGGCATCGACGGGAGGGACGCTGGCTGCGGGCACATATCGTTACAAGATGACGTATGTTGACATCAATGGTTACGAAACGCCTCCATCCGATCCTACGGTTTCAATGACATTGCTTCCTGGGCAAACTGCAATTCGCATTGCGGGCTTGCCGGGTGTGGGAAGCGATTACGTTTCGCGTCGACTCTATCGCAACGATGGAACCAGCGGGACCTTCCGATTGGTTGCAGAGCTGGATGCTAACTCCAGCAGCTATTTCGATCGGGGTGGTTTTTTGGCAGACTCCAGCGACCCGTCTGCGACGTTGTTGCGAGACCGTCCGAATGTTTCCGGAGTAGGTGTATCCTCGAGCGCTGGTGGTTCGCTCCAAGTAGGAAATTACACCTATCGAATTGTGATGATCGATGCAGCAGGTCGCGAGAGTCTCGCCTCTGCACCAACGACACTCGCCACCACAACCATCACGAATCGCACCCTGCAAATTACCAATCTTCCCGCCATCCAGTTGGGATATTCGGGTTTCCGAATCTATCGTAGCTCGGTGGGGGGCGCCGGGACATTCTCGCAGATCGCGGAGATCACCAATCC
Source organism: Pirellula sp. (assembly GCA_025459275.1). Lineage (GTDB taxonomy): Bacteria > Planctomycetota > Planctomycetia > Pirellulales > Pirellulaceae > JBKCUI01. Next base: position 1,175 of record JALOQW010000235.1, on the reverse strand, counting down.
AGCAACGACTTCGTTTACGGACGATGGGACGGCGATTGTTGCACGAACTTTGAGTGTCGAAACTTCAGGAAACGTCCGGCCCAGATTGGATGCATCGTTAGCGATTGATCCAGGGATGATCATCAAGCTCGAAGGAGCTCGCATTGAACTCGGACACAGCACGCAACTTTTGGCTGAAGGGGTCGATGGCAGCCGCATCGTTTTCACAAGCCGCCAAGATGATCGCTTTGGTGCAGGGGGAACGTTCGACACCAATAACAATGGACTGAACAGCATCCTGACAGATCTTAAAAGAATGCCCACAACTATGGGACAGCTCGCAATAGTGCAGTTCTTTACATGGTTTGCTCTCTTCTCCTTATGGATATATACAACTTCAGCAGTAACTTCTCAAATATACGGAACCAGTGATACCAGCTCTATTGAATACAACAAGGGAGCGAACTGGGTCAGCGGACTTTTTGCCATCTATAGCGGATGTGCCGCTCTGGTAGCTTTCCTTCTGCCTGTTCTTGCCAAAGCCACAAGCAGAAAATGGACCCATGCAATATGCCTGATAACAGGAGGGATAAGCCTCATCTCAATAAGTCTGATTAAAACACCAATGGCATTAATATTCCCGATGATTGGAATAGGGGTGGCCTGGGCCAGTATTCTCTCCATGCCTTACGCTATATTGACAGGGTCACTGCCGCATAACAAAATGGGAATATATATGGGGATCTTTAATTTCTTTATCGTAATACCCCAGATACTTGCAGCCAGCATTCTGGGCAGTATGGTCAGGCACCTGTTTCATGGCAACACAATGAATGCCCTAATCGCCGGGGGTATATCGATGCTTATAGCGGCGGCAATGGTGAAATTCGTTAATGACGTTGACGACAAGAAATAATATGACTCTGAAAGCATGCATTTTTGATCTTGATGGTGTTATTGTCGACACAGCCAGATATCATTTTCTGGCATGGAAAAGACTTGCCACACAATTGAATATTGAATTCTGTGAGAAGGACAATGAGAGACTTAAAGGTGTCAGCAGGATGGACTCTCTTGAGATTATTCTTGAACTTGGGAATCTTTATCCTGACAGGAAAAAGAAAGAGGAGTATGCTGCACTTAAGAATAAATGGTATGTCGATTACATAAGCAGTATGACCCCGGAGGAGATCCTT